>JBDLSO010000001.1:0-26342 GCA_039799445.1 Candidatus Parcubacteria bacterium
AATCAATGCCGAAGCAGACAACCTGATACATGTACGTATCGACAAAAAGCGAAAGTTCGGTATCGTGTCGCTACTGCGTGTATTTGGCATGGGAACAGACGAGCAAATACTTGCGTCATTTAGTAATGAGAAAACTCGCAAAGTGATAGCAGAATGTCTGGCAAGCGAGCCAACCAAAACACTCAGTGACTCATATATCGATATATACAAAAGACTACGCGATGGTGACCTCGCTACTCCTGAGAATGCAAAAGAATACATAGATGCACTATTCTCGGAAGCTCGCTATGACTTTTCGCTCGTTGGGCGTCACCGATTCAACAAACGCTTTGGTAAGCCACTTGAAGGAAAGGAAGTAGAGCGAAAGACTCTTTCAAAAGAAGATCTTGTTGCTATTGTGGACAATATAGTAGAGCTGAACTCAAATCCAAATGCAATACCAGACGATATAGACCACTTGGCATCACGCCGCGTGCGTTTCGTGGGTGAAATGATGCAACAGAAAATCCGTGTTGGTATGACACAGATGAAGCGAAATATTCAAGACCGTATGTCAGTTATCGACACTGAGACGACTCTTCCTATTGCGATTGTGAACCAACGTCCACTACAAGCTCGTATCAAAGAGTTCTTTACAACCAACCAACTTTCTCAGTTCATGAATCAAGAGAATGTACTTGCTGAAATCGAGCATTTGCGTACTCTCTCTGCGCTTGGGCCGGGAGGACTGACCAAAGAACGTGCAGGCTTCGAGGTGCGTGACGTACACAGTAGTCACTATGGACGTGTATGTCCTATTCATACACCAGAAGGTCCAAATATCGGACTCATCTTGCGTCTTTCGGTATACGCTCGCATCAATCAATTTGGTGTAATAGAGACTCCATATGTCAAAGTAAAAGACGGTAGAATCACGGGCGAAGTAGTATATCTGAACGCTCTCGAAGAAGAGCTCTATACCATAGCGCATGCTGGAAACGACTACGATGCACAAGGGAATTTCACTAGTGACCGTATCGAAGCTCGTATCAAAACCCACCCAGGAGTGGTAGGCAAAATGGACGTAGACTTCATCGATACTGCATCTGATCAAGCGTTCTCTATCGCGACAAATATGATTCCATTTTTGGAACACAATGACGCAAAGCGTGCTCTCATGGGTAGTAACATGCAAAAGCAAGCAGTGCCTTGTATTATCCCCGAAGCACCGCTTGTAGCTACTGGAACAGAATCAGAAGCAGCACGCTACACTGGTCGTATGATACTTTCTCCAGAAGATGGTGTCGTAAGCTATGTAGATGCAAACAGAATAGTACTCGAAGGAAAGACAAAGAAGCATACATTTGAGCTTGTTACATTTTCACGTACAAACAGTTTTGTACTCTTTCACCAACGTCCAATCGTTTCAACTGGACAAAAAATCAAAAAAGGTGATGTACTCGCCGATACCTCAACAACAGACGACGGACAAGTAGCACTCGGACAAAACTGTCTAGTAGCCTTCATGACATGGGGAGGACAAAACTATGAAGACGCTATCATTCTTTCTGAGAGATTAGTGAAGAATAGTAAATTCACCTCAGTACATATCGAAGAATTCGTAGTCAATGTCCGTGATACCAAGCTTGGGCCAGAGATTACAACTCACGATATACCAAATGTGGGTGAAGCAAAACTCAAAGACCTGGACGAAGACGGTATCATACGTGTTGGTGCAGAGGTGCGCTCTGGAGATATTTTGGTTGGTAAAATCACACCAAAAGGAGAGACAGAACTCACACCAGAGGAGCGACTACTACGATCTATATTCGGTGAGAAGGCTCGCGATGTGAAAGATACATCGCTTCGAATGGAGCACGGCAAACGCGGGCGTATTGTTTCTGTCAAAGTATTCTCACGAGAGCGTGGAGATAATTTGGAAAGTGGTATTATCAAACGCATATTCATAGAAGTTGCAGAACTTCGCAATATATCAGTCGGTGACAAGCTTGCAGGACGTCACGGTAACAAAGGTGTTATCTCGACTATACTTCCGGTAGAAGATATGCCATATATGGCCGATGGAACTCCTGTTGATGTTGTGCTCACTCCGCTTGGTGTGGCATCTCGTATGAACCTCGGACAAATTCTCGAGCTTCACTTGGGTCTTGCTGCACATACTCTCAACTATCAAGCGATAGTACCAGCCTTCCAAGGTGCAAGTAGTACTGAAATCGCAGACGAACTAGAGAAAGCAGGATTCGCTCGCAATGGTAAAATGCCACTTTTTGATGGGCGAACTGGTGAAGAATTCGAGCAAGACATTGCTGTTGGATATATGTATATACTCAAACTCCATCACATGGTGGAAGACAAGCTGCACATGCGTTCGATTGGACCCTACTCGCTTATCACACAACAACCGCTCGGTGGGCGTGCACAAAGTGGAGGTCAGCGTTTCGGAGAAATGGAGGTATGGGCGCTCGAAGGATATGGTGCATCACATACACTACGTGAAATGCTAACAGTAAAATCAGACGATATAGTAGGGCGTTCAGCAACATTTGACTCTATCATCAAGGGACAAAAGATACGCGAACCAAATGCACCTGCATCGTTTAGTGTGATGCTCAATACACTACGAGGACTTTCACTCGATGTATCACTCGTTTCGGTCGACAATCGCAAAGACGATGAATCACGTGACTAATTACTCTGACATAGAAAATATTTATGAAAACAATTGATACAAAAAACTTCAACGCAATCGGAATCAAATTAGCTTCTCCAGAGGCTATACTCGGTTGGTCATATGGTGAAGTTACAAAACCTGAGACAATCAACTACCGTACAGGACGTGCAGAACGCAGCGGTTTATTTGACGAGAAAATATTTGGACCAACAAAAGATTACGAATGCTACTGCGGGAAATACCGTCGTATTCGTTACAAAGATATAGTATGTGAAAAATGCGGGGTAGAAGTAACCAAAGCTATTGTTCGTCGCGAGCGAATGGGGCATATTGAGCTTGCATCTCCTGTGGCTCACGTATGGTTCTTGCGTGGTATTCCAAGTCGTATTCCACTACTACTGAACACACCACTCAACCAAGTAGAGAAGGTTGTGTACTTTGCAGCTTACATCATCACAAAAGTAGACGAGGCAGAAAAAGAAATCATCAAGAAAAATCTTGATTCGGAATTCAAATCAAAAATAAAACTAGCAGAAAGCGAAGATACTCGAGAGAAACTAAGCTCACTACTCGGTTCAACAAAGAAAGAAATAGACGAGCTAGCGCTTGGTAATGTGCTTGACGAGTCTGTCTATCACAAATATGTAGTAAAATACGGAACTTGTTTTGAAGCTGGAATTGGAGCAGAAGCTATATTCAATATATTAAAAGGTATAGATCTCAAAGCACTTGAAACATTTATCGCAGAGAATATCGCAAGTTACAGTACTATAGATAGAGAAAAAGCAGAGAAAAGACTTTCGCTTGTTCGCTCACTGATTTCTTCAAAACAACGACCAGAATGGATGTTCATTACTCATTTGCCAGTTATACCACCTGATCTTCGTCCTATGGTTGCCCTTGAAGGTGGTCGCCACGCAACATCAGACGTGAATGACTTGTATCGCCGTGTTATCAATAGAAACAATCGTCTTCGCAAACTCAAAGAGATAGGTGCGCCAGACGTGATCCTTCGTAATGAAAAACGTATCTTGCAAGAAGCTGTAGACGCGCTTATAGACAATTCACAAAGACGCGGACAAGATGCGATTATGAATCAATCACAAAAGAGACAGCTCAAATCTCTTTCTGACTCACTCAAATCAAAACAAGGACTCTTTCGTCAGAATCTACTCGGTAAACGTGTAGACTATTCAGGACGTTCGGTGATTGTGGTTGGACCTGATCTTGATTTGAACCAATGCGGTCTTCCAAAACACATGGCACTTGAATTGTTCAAACCATTTATCATCTCTAAATTACTTTCGAGTGAGCAAGCATTCAATATCCGTGGTGCAAACAAATTGATAGAAGAAGGCGACCCAGAAGTATGGGCAATACTCGAAGAAGTGATCAAGGGAAAGTATGTACTCTTGAACCGTGCGCCGACACTTCACCGCTTGGGTATACAAGCTTTCAATCCAAAACTTATCGAGGGTAATGCTATACAATTGCACCCGCTTGTATGTTCTGCATTCAATGCAGACTTCGACGGAGACCAGATGGCAGTGCATGTGCCACTTTCAGAGAAATCACAAGATGAAGCTCGTACTCGTATGTCAGCTGCAATCAATATATTGAAACCAGGAAGTGGAGATATAGTATTGTTGCCACAACATGATATCATTCTCGGCTCATTCTGGATGACCAAGGACATCGAAGGAGAGAAGGGCGAAGGTAAGATGTTTGCCACACCCAACGAAGCTATTACAGCTTTGGAGTTCGGACATGTTTCATACCGCGCAAAGATATATGTATTGCCGACTGATACTGCAAAGTATTCTGTATTCGAAGGAAAAGTATTCCAAACAACAGTAGGAAGACTACTCTTTAATGCTGCACTTCCATCTGACTATCCATATATCAACGAAGTAATAGAGAAAAAATATCTCGGAGTTTTGTTTGACAATGTGATAGAGAAATATGGTGTTGAAAATGTATCATCTATATTTGATAAAATCAAAAAGTTTGGTTTCAAATATGCGACAAAGTCTGGTGTCACATGGAGTATGGACGATGTACGAGCGCACAATAGTAAAGGTGCGTTGGTGCAAGCAGGAAGAGACAAAGAGTACGCTGTGCGAAACGACTTCGAAGAGGGGCTACTCTCAGATGAAGAGCGTTATGAAAAAGTAATTGAAATCTGGCAGAATGTTGTCAATCAAATACAAAAACTAGTACCAGAATCAATCGAGAAAGATGGATCTGTATACGATATGTTCACTTCTGGTGCCCGTGGTAGTATCGGACAAATCTCACAAATGGCTGGTATGAAGGGTCTTATCCAAAACAATCAAGGTAGGGTAACCGACTATCCGATTGTCTCATCTTACAAAGAAGGATTAACACCACTTGAATACTTTATTACAACTCATGGTGCCCGCAAAGGACTCTCTGACACTGCTCTCAATACTGCAAAAGCTGGGTACCTCACTCGACGTCTTGTTGATGTGGCTCAAGATGCAGTTGTTTCAGAAATCGATTGTGGTACTAAAGAAGGTAAATCTATTAAACGTGCAAGTGCATCTGGTATAGAGATTCCATTCTCAAAGAGTCTGCGTGGACGTATAGTAGCGAAAGATATTGTAGATCCAGCAACAAATACGACATTGTTTAAAAAAGGAACACTACTCACAAAGAAGGATGCGTTACTGGTAGAACAAACATCACTTGAAACTGTCGAAGTATTTTCTCCGCTGACATGTAAGTCAATACATGGAGTATGTCAAAAATGTTATGGTACAGATCTTGGACGCAATCGTATTGTAGCGCTTGGTGAAGCGGTTGGTATCGTTGCAGCACAAGCCGTAGGTGAACCAGGAACACAGCTGACAATGCGTACAATACACTCGGGAGGTGTAGCGGGTGTTGATATCACACAAGGTCTACCACGTGTCGAAGAGATTTTCGAACGTCGTATGCCAAAAAGTCCAGCTATTGTATCTCATACAAACGGTGAAGTACTTGGTATCAAACAAGAAGGCAAAGAAAAAATCATTGTTGTGCTCTCTGATGAAGGTGAGAAATCAAAGAAAAAAGATATTAAAGAAATTGAGTACTCAGTACCGTTCCGACGTATCATACAAGTCAAAGTTGGTCAGCGTGTAACACGTGGTCAATTGCTGACAGATGGTTCGGCTGATATAGATGAATTATTCAAATACGGTGGTAAAGAAATTGCCGAAGAATATATCATCAATGAAATCAATAAAGTCTATGAACTACAAGGTGCGTCAATTTCGCGAAAGCATATAGAAATTATTATTAGACAAATGTTCGGTAGACTACGTGTTCGTGAAGTTGGAGATAGTAAGTTTAGCCAAGGAGACTTAGTAGAGCGTTCAGTATTTATGACTGAAAACAATCAATTACTAGAGCGTCATTTACTTCCTGCAATAGGCGAACCAGTAGTACTTGGTATCTCAGAGGTCTCACTCTCAACTGAAAGTTGGTTATCGGCTGCATCGTTCCAAAATACAACACGTGTACTTATCGGTGCTGCTGTCAAAGGCTCTATCGACTCACTACGTGGACTCAAAGAAAACGTTATCATCGGTCGTCTCATACCAGCAGGAACTGGAATAGAAGAAGAAGTAGAGGACTATTCAGACGAGGCAAGCGAGTATTAATACATTGAAACCACATTGAATATGAATCCTGTAGAACAAATAAAAGAAAGGATTTCAATACTAGATGTGGTTTCAACGTATGTGCGTGTCGAAAAATCTGGCAATCAATACAAAGCACGTTGCCCATTTCACAATGAAAAAACTCCGAGCTTCTACGTATCACCCAGTAGAAATTCATTTCATTGTTTTGGTTGTGGAGTAAGTGGTGATATATTTAGCTTTATTGAAAATATAGAACACATCCCATTTAGAGAAGCTTTGGTACTCCTTGCAGAGAGAGCTGGTGTCAGTCTCGACAATCGAGGAAACAAAAACAATGGCTCGCTACTTGAAATACTTGCCGAAACCACACAATTTTTCAAGACCTCACTTCAAAAACACCCAAGCGTACTTGCGTATGCACTTGGAAGAGGTATGACTGAAAGCACACTTGATGAATTCAATGTTGGTTACTCTGAAGTAGCTTGGCGAACAGTGTATGAGCATCTAAAAAAGTCTGGTTTTGCAGATGAAGATATAGAGAAGTCTGGTGTTGTTATCAAAAGTGAAAAAGGATACTATGATAGATTTCGCGGGAGACTTATGTTTCCTATACAATCACCAAGTGGCAAAGTTGTTGGTTTTACAGGTAGGGTCTTGCCTGAAATAGAGAAGGCGAGCGATAAGCCACTGGCAAAATATGTTAATACACCAGAAACAGAACTGTATCACAAGTCCAAAATACTGTTTGGGTATGACAAAGCAAAGTCAAAAATAGCAGATGAAGACTTGTGTATAGTTGTAGAAGGGCAGATGGATGTGATACTGTCACACCAATGTGGTATGACAAACACGGTAGGGGTGAGCGGTACAGCCTTTACAGAAGAGCAGCTCACACTCATACTACGAATGACCAAAAATATCGCACTTTCGTTTGACTCAGACAAGGCAGGACAAAGTGCAATGCTTCGTAGTGCAGAACTTGGACTTCTTGCAGACGCAAATATAGAAATCATACATCTCGGTACACAAAAAGATCCAGCAGATATCATAGTCCAAGATCCAAATATCTGGTACAAAAAAATACAAGAGAGAGTGCATGTTATTGACTATTTACTAAAAACCATTCGCACCGAACTTAGCGACGACAGAAACTTCGCATTAGAGGTAAAGAGAGTTGTGCTACCTCTCACTAGTCGAATCAAGAGTCATATAGACAGGGAATACTTTCTAAAGAAAATAGCAGCATCACTTCAAGTATCAATTGAGTCAGTACATGAAGATTTGAAGCAATACATTTCTGTGCATCCAATATCAGAGGAAATCGAAACACCCAAAACCACCAACAAGAACACTTCGAGGCTTGTATCAACGTACGAAGAATTAATTGGACTCATTGAGCTGCATAGTGATATACTTTCAGACGAAGTACGTATATTGCTACAAGAAATATACACTCATAATGCAGCAGAGATAATACCCTATGATGAGTTTCCAGAATCAGAAAAAATACGACTACAAATCAGAGCAGATATATTGAACCCAGACCCTGATTCGAGAAGAAAAAATGTACCGATTATTCTGATGGAGTTGCGTGAGCGTTTACTTGATACACAAATAGAAAAGTTGCATACCGATATTTCACTACATGAATCCGAACAATTACTAGCTACTTATCATGAATTAATTAAAAAACGTAATATTATTAGAGATAACAAAAATACAAAACAAAAATAATATGAAAAAAATTGTAAAAAAAGTGAATAAAATAGTATCAAAAAAAGTAGTTAAGAAAGTTACTAAAAAAAGTGTGGTGAAAAAGGTAGTGAAACCAATTGCAAAGAAAGTAACCAAAAAGGTCGCTCCAAAAAAAGCAGTAGTTAAGAAAGTAGTCAAAAAGATAGTCAAGAAAGTAGTCAAAAAGATAGTCAAGAAAGTAGCCACAAAAGCTGCAGCCAAAAAAGTAGCTCGACCAGTTATCAAAAAAGTAGCAAAAAAAGAGACAACTACAAAAGTGGCACCCAAAAAGGCTGTGACACAAAAAAAAGTGCAGCCAAAGGTTACACTTACACAGGAACAAGAAGAATGGCTACGCAAAGAGAATCTACTTATCGAAAAAGGCACGAAAACAGGCTTTACAACATTTGATGAAATTCTAAAACAATTTCCAACAATTGAGACAGATATACTTTTTCTTGACGAACTACAACAAAAACTTGAAGAAGCGGGTATTGAGGTACTTGAAGGCGGAAACCTACTTGATCTTGACCAAGTAGACGCAATTGCAAAAGAAGAAGGTAGTCACGATTCTATACAAATGTATCTCCGTGAAATTGGGCGATACCCACTTATCAATGGACAAGAAGAGCGTGAACTTGCTCAACGTATTGAGCAAGGAGATAACGAAGCGAAACAAGTACTTGCCAAGGCCAACTTACGTCTCGTTGTATCTATAGCAAAAAAATACGTGGGAAGAAGTTCAGATCTCACACTACTTGATCTCATACAAGAAGGCAATCTTGGGCTATTCAAAGCAGTAGATAAATTCGACTGGAACAAAGGCTTTAAGTTTAGTACATATGCAACATGGTGGATTCGTCAATCAATCACTAGAGCATTGGCAGACCAGTCGCGTACGATTCGTATACCAGTACATATGGTAGAAACTATCGCCAAATACAAGCAAGTGTTCCGTCGTCTATCACAAGATCTTGGACGTGACCCTCTTGCAGAAGAGATAGCTATGGAAATGGGAGTTGATGTAGAAAAAGTACATATCATCGAAAATATCAATCAAGATACCGTGTCTTTAGAGAAGCCGATTGGAGATGACGAAGACAAATCAACACTGGGTGAGTTCATTGCAGATGACAAAATACTTTCACCTGACCAAGAATCTTCACGTCGCATACTTGCTGACCAAATCAATGAGATATTGAGTGATTTATCTGAAAAAGAACGCAAAATTGTAGAAATGAGAAATGGACTTGGGGAGTACGATGGAGTGATGCACACTCTCGAAGAGGTAGGACTAGAATTTGCTGTCACACGCGAACGCATACGACAAATAGAAGCCAAAGTACATGAGAAGATTCGCGATCATCACAAAATAGAGCGATTGAGAAACTACTAAATTATGTTTGATTCAGATATATCTGAATATGTGTTTAATAAAATAATCTCAAACGAGAATAAGTTGATTTTTAAGACATTTTATGTTATAATATTTTTATTACTCATCTTACTTTTTGTAGGGATACTCTGGACTAGAATCAGTCAATATATAAAATAATGCTCGTAGACAAAATAACAATCAAAGTAGAAGCAGGTAGGGGTGGTCCCGGTGTTGTTCGTTGGCGCAAAGAAAAATTCATCGATAGAGGAGGTCCTTGGGGAGGAAACGGTGGTAAAGGCGGTGACATATATATGCGCGCTATTCGTGATGTATATGCACTTCGTCGTTATGACAACAATCGAACATACAGAGCAAAAGATGGTGAATCAGGACATAGCAGATTGATGGACGGTGAGTCCGCACCAGATATAATACTTGATATACCAGTTGGTTCTATTGTATATAATCACGAATACAACACGTATACGCGTTTTGATACAGAAGGCGAAGTCAAGCTTATTGTACGTGGGGGCAAGGGTGGATACGGCAATAACCATTTCAAGAGTTCTACGAATCAAACTCCAATGGAGTCTACTCCCGGAGCTGCTGGTGACTTTGCGACTCTTGATATTGAAGTAGAGATGATTGCCAAAGTTGGTTTTATTGGGCTACCAAATGCTGGAAAGTCGAGTATATTAAATGAACTTACTCGTGCAAAAGCCAAAACAGCCAATTATGCGTTTACAACACTTGAGCCAAATCTAGGCGACTTCCATGGTTTCATTCTGGCAGACCTTCCGGGACTCATCGAAGGTGCAGCAGAGGGCAAAGGTCTTGGACATAGATTCCTCAAACATATTAAACGTACCGAAATAGTGGTGCACCTAGTGAGTGCAGAGAATGAAGATGTCACAGCAACGTATACTGGTATACGTTCTGAGCTCGGCAAGTATGATGCTGAACTCTTGGTAAAGCGCGAGATAGTTATATTGTCAAAAAGTGATATGGTCGATGCTACCGAGCTCGCGCAAAAACAAAAAGCATTAGAGAAGGTCTCAAACAATATCGTACATACCATGTCACTGTACGACAACGAAGCGATAGATAAATTTGCAAAATATCTCCGCAAAATTCTTGAAGATAGTGTTGCAATACCAGAGATTGTAGCAAATGAACATGTAGGTGACGCTCGGGAATAATATATATACTAGTAGAAAGAGCTGTTATGGGTAATCCATAACAGCTCTTTCTTTATATACAACTTCCTGATTTATTTTTTACTAGCAATGATATCCTGAAAGAGTCCAGGATTGCCTGAACCTTTGCTTTCTTTCATTGATTGCCCGACGAAGAACATCAAGAGTTTGTCATTGCCAGCTACGTACTCTGCCCACTGAGTAGGATTTGCAGCTATAACACTATTCACAATCGCTCCAAGCGCATCAACATCGTTCTTTTGTATCAGGTTATTCTGCTCTGCGTACGTTCGTGGGTCAATATCGTTTTCAAGTAATATTGGTAGCATATCCTTGACTGCGCGCGAAGAAAGCTCCCCAGATAATGCCATCTCTACTAACGTAACATAGTTTTCTATGCTCGGTAATTTGTATGTCGCTTCTTTACGAAGTAACCCAAGTATATCCGAAGTCAAATAGTTTGCAGCCAATACGACAAAATCTGTTTTTTGATTGTGCGATACTTTGTCAAAATATGCTGATATTTCTGTCTCGGACAAAAGTACTTCGATGGTTTCTGATTTGATACCGATAGCAGCGAGACGACTGCGTTTCTGATTTGGTAACTCCGGCAAATCTTTTTTCATTTGTTCCAAATCAAACATACTGTGCAAGTATAGCTTTGGTAAATCAGGATCAGGGAAATAGCGATAATCATGCGAGTTTTCTTTCATGCGCTGACTAAATGTCACCTGCTTATTTTCATCCCAACCGCGTGTCTCTTGTACTATTTCTGCACCTCTGCCACTATCGAGTAATTCAGTATGTCTTTTGTATTCGTACTCAATACATTTCTCTACTGTTTTGAATGAGTTCAGATTTTTAATTTCGACTTTGGTGCCTAGCTTGTTTGGATCTTTTGATACAGAAAAATTAACTTCGACACGCATTTGCCCCATTTCCATATTGGCATCAGATGCATCAAGTGCGCGCAGTATCATTTGAAGCTCACGCCCAAAACGACCAGCCTGCTCGGCGCTATGTATACACGCCTCGGTCACCAACTCCATCAGAGGTACTCCCGCACGATTAAAATCGACAAGAGTGAAAGGTCCCTGATCGTGTAGCGATTTTGCCGTATCTTCTTCCAAATGCACTCGAGTGATATCTACTCCAGATAGATTGCCTCCAGAGACAATAGGGAATTTGTATTGACTGATTTGATAGCCCTTTGGAATATCTGGGTAAAAATAATTTTTTCGATCAAACTCTGTAAAATCTGCTATATCTGCACCGAGTGCAAGTCCTACTTGTACTACTTTTCGTATTGCCTCAAGATTGGCAACGGGCAACGTACCAGGTTCTGCCATACATACTGGGCAAATGAGTGTATTTGGTGCTGCGTTATAAGGGTCATTTGCACAACCACACCACATTTTTGATTTAGTTTTAAGCTCGGCATGTATTTCAAGTCCGATAGTTATTTTGTATTCAGTACTCATGTATACAGTATAGCATTTCAGATAGTTTTTTACAGCCCTTTGATACATGAAAAAACTACGCTATACTATACGGTATAAATATATATTATATGGAACAACAGAAAAAAATTCGTGTCGCAATAAATGGTTTTGGCCGCATCGGAAGAGCTTTCTTTCGTATCGCACAGAATCATCCAGAGCTTGAAATAGTAGCACTCAATGACCTTGGAGATATCAAAAATCTAGCATATTTACTCAAACACGATACAGTATACAAAACAGCAGAGTTTTCGGTAGAAGCAATTGAAGGAGAAAAGGCTTCAATACGAGTAAATGGTCGTGACATTCGTTTCATAAGTCAACGCGAGCCGACATTACTTCCTTGGAACGAGCTTGATATAGATGTTGTTATCGAGTGCACTGGACTTTTCACTGCATATGACAAAGCACAAGTACATATAAATGCTGGTGCAAAACGAGTTGTTATCTCGGCACCTGCCAAGGAGGGGGATGATACTACTGTGCATGGCGAAACAATACTTATGGGAGTGAACGAAGACAAGTTTGGTACTTGCCAGATAACTTCAAACGCTTCTTGCACGACAAACGCTGCAAGTCCACTTATTGGTATACTCGATGCTGCTGTTGGTGTTGAAAAGGCAGTACTCTCTACCACGCACGCATATACTGCATCGCAGTCAATAGTAGACGGACCCAACAAAAAAGATTTCAGAGAGGGGAGAGCAGCTGCACAAAATATAGTACCATCGTCAACTGGTGCAGCTATTGCAGTCACCAAAGCATATCCGTCGTTGATTGGGCTATTTGACGGTATCTCGCTACGTGTCCCTGTACCAGCTGGATCTATTGTCGATGTAACCTTCATCTCAAAGAGACCAACTTCAAAAGAAGAGATTAATGATATTTTAATGAAGGCGTCGCAGTCGGCAGAATGGAAACACATTTTTGGTGCAACATATGAGCCGCTTGTGTCTAGCGATATTCAAGGTGCAGATAAAGCATCTATCGCAGATCTTGAAATGACTCGCGTTGTTGGTGGTAACTTGGTAAAAGTACTCGCATGGTATGACAATGAATATTCATATACGCATACACTTGTAGCACATGCTATTAAGACAGGGCAAAGTATTTAGTTGCAAACAACTAAATACCGAATAGGGGATGTAGAATTTTGAATTAAAGAGCGGCGCACTTCGTGCGCCGTTCTTTTGCTCACATATCAAATAAAAGAAAACCCACCCATGAGGACGGATTTCCTCGGGTGGGTTATTTTGGTGCAAGATTTTCTCTCACTACATTTTTGATGTATTTAGTTAGACTGAAGCAGAACAGAAGTGCACACAACGCTGCTATTACTTCATCTCCATCTGAGGCAGAAAGTGCCATAAAGCAACAATACCATGCTGCTAGCGTTGCCCACACAGATGAGCTTTCCCATAGCACTTTCTGCAAGTGCAAAATTTTCTTCATTTTTTTTCCCCGAACCATTGGGTCACACGATATGAACCCTTCTGTAATAGTATATCACTTATATATACTATTGTCAAGTCTTTTCTCTTACACTTATACAGAGTACACTATATACATGAATATATATATTTCTTCCGACCATGCAGGCTTTGAACTCAAAAATACACTTGTAGATTTCATTTCATCACTTGGACACACACCGATAGATATGGGACCAGAGACACTTATTGAAAGTGACGACTATCCAGATCTCATTGCACCACTTGCTGCACATATCTCAAAAAAAGCCTCTCAAGGCGTACACGAGTTTGGTATCATTTTGGGTGGCTCTGGACAAGGAGAGGCTATGGTCGCCAACAGATTTGCTGGCGTGCGTGCGGGGGTGCTCAGTTGTGATACATTAGAGCTAGTTGTGCTGTTGAGAGAACACAATGACGCCAATATTTTGTCACTTGGTGCACGCTTTATTTCAGAAGAGACAGCCAAACGAGCAGTACAATTATTTATAGAAACTCCTTTTTCTCATGACGAGAGACATACGAGACGTATCAAAGAGATAGATATGGAGTGTGCCTAATCCTTTTGTGCGAATTTTTTGAAATTGATTGTTCTCGGGAATAGAATGCATGCAAACCCTACTACAAACAAACAATGACTCTATATTCTTTACAAAATACTACTTACTAGATTGTCCAATACATATGGAAGAACATACTACATACAATAAAATAGAATTTATACCAGCAGTACTTACTACTGACTTCCTGAAAATAAGCGAACTCGTATTACGTACTGGTAAAGCTAGCAAATGGATACAAATAGATATATGCGATGGTGTATTTGTATCGACAGAAACCTGGCCATATGTACGTAAAGTACTACCAGTATTCAATGATGATTTTGAGCTGCCGAGTTGGGACACAATGAATTACGAAGCGGATTTGATGATTGCGAATCCAAGCCAGCATATAGACAATCTCAAAAATATAGGATTTAGTCGCGCGGTGATACATATAGGAAGTGAATCGGTAGCAAATCTACTGATTGCTGCTACGAAGCTTACTTCATATGATATTGAAGTTGGTGTGGGTATCAGTGTACATTCAGAACAATCCGAAGCTATAGAATTTTTGAAATCACTTGTTGATACAAATATCCCTCACTATATACAGATAATGGGAATAGAGAACCTAGGCGTGCAAGGACAGCCATTTTCAGACCAATGCACAAAGCTCGTAGATACATACAAATCACTGTACCCAAACACTGTTATACAGATAGATGGCGCTGTGAACGAAAGCAATATCAAAGAGTTATATGACGCTGGCGCAGATAGTTTTGTGCTTGGTTCATACCTATCGGGCTATGGAAGTGTATCCGATAAAATACAGACGCTAAAAAATTTGCTATACTAATACTATGTTATTACCAGAAAAAGAATTATACATCACCGATAAAGCGTCACAGATACGTCAATCAATTATTGAAATGCTAGTTGAGGCAAAGTCAGGCCACACGGCAGGACCACTCGGTATGGCAGATGTGTTTGCGACATTATATTTTGATGTATTAAAGCATAAACCAACAGATCCAACTTGGTCAGAACGTGATCGAGTCATTTTGTCCAATGGACATATTTGCCCGGTTCTATATGCAACTATGGCACATAGTGGTTATTTTGATACATCTGAATTGCTTACATTACGCAAATTTGGGAGCAGGCTTCAAGGTCATCCACATCGCGAATGGCTACCAATGCTTGAAACATCGAGTGGGCCACTAGGGAGCGGACTTTCTCAAGCGATTGGTATGGCTCTCGCCGAGAGGATAGACAATGGACGTAGTAGTGATAAAAAGTTCTATTGTTTTATGGGAGATGGTGAACTCAACGAAGGTCAGGTTTGGGAAGCTTTTATGCAGGGAGGAAAAGAGAAGTTGCAAAATCTTACTGTTATTATAGACAGAAACAATATACAAATAGATGGATTCACAGAGGATATAATGCCACTTGAACCCCTCAAAGATAAATTCGAAAGTTTTGGCTGGCATGTAATAGAAGTAGATGGTCACAATATTGATGATATACAAAGGGGTTTTCGTACCGCACATGCAGTCTTTGAAAAACCGTCAATACTACTAGCTCATACTATACCAGGCAAAGGGGTAGAGGAATTCCAGAAAAATTATAAATGGCATGGTATGCCACCAAACAAAGAACAGGGAGCATTGGCATTGCAGGAATTACGAAGTATGAACGGAATCTTAGATATCGACTAAATACTGCAACTATATTATACTAATACATATACATTAGAATATACATTATTTACAATATGAAAAATAAAAATATAATAAAAAACTCACTCATTATACTCTTTGCGCTTGTGTTATTGGCTGCCTTTCTATATTCAAAACTAGCAGAAAATGCAACTATCACAAAAACGCCTTCTTCAGACGCACGCACAGATATAAGTACAGCACCTGTATCAAATGATATAGCAGCGCCAAGCACACCAAGTTCTGATGTACTGACTCCAAAACTTAATTCAGGAACAACTCTTCCAGAACCAAAAAGAAATTAATATATGAGATTATTTTCAGTGATCAATATAATAGTTGCAACTGGGCTTATTGGTGCATTTCTATTCGTAGGTCTCCCAGAAATTGCAAAAATTCATCCAGGTAGTCCAAATACTCATGCGAATACAAAAGTAAATGTAGAACAAAATGTACCAGAAGTAGCTAGCGAGGAACAAATTTTACTAGATAAATGCAACAGCTATGCGGCTTCGCAAGCATTTGCAAATACCACTGAGCTCAATAACTTCATCGCTAGTTGCATAGCAGGAAATGAAACTGCAAAAATAAATGTGATACAAGCACCGTCTAACACTACTGACGTGGCTACATCAAGCATCAGTTCACCTCGTTTGTCTGCACAAGAATTGCAAGTGAAGTGTAATGAATTTATGTCCAGAGCAAAATTCGAATCAGAGAATGCAGCTGCAGCATTTCTTACAAATTGTTTAGCAGGAAAATAATACAATGAATTTAAATGTACAATTATTGAGCAAAGATATAGAACAAGTTCCGATCCGAAATGGATTTGGCGAAGGATTACTTCTGCTTGGTCAAAGCGATGAACGCATAGTTGCACTGTGTGCTGATTTGACTGAATCTACCAAAACAGATGCCTTTGCAAAAGCATTTCCAAATAGATTTATCGAAATGGGTATCGCCGAACAATCCATGGCAAGTGTTGCTAGCGGTATGGCCGCAATGGGTAAAATACCATTTATAACTTCGTATGCAATGTTTAATCCGGGCAGAAATTGGGAACAAATACGAACAACAATTTGCTATAACAATGTACCAGTCAAAATAGTCGGGGCTCATGCCGGTGTTTCCGTTGGACCAGATGGTGGTACACATCAAGCAATAGAAGATATTGCTCTTATGCGTGTAGTGCCGCGTATGGTAGTGATAGTTCCATGCGATGCTATTGAAGCCCGAAAAGCAACAATAGCTATCGGCAAAACCAATGACCCAACATATATAAGGCTTGCGCGTGAAAAAAGTGGAGTTATAACAACAGAAGAAACACCATTTGAAATAGGAAAGGCTCAAATATTTCATGAATCACCACTGTCTGGAGAAAAGAAAATAGGTATCATTGCATGTGGTCAACTTGTACATACCGCACTTCTAGCTGCTGCTGAATTAGAAAAAGAGGGTGTAGAGGTTGGTGTTATGAATTTAGCTACAATCAAGCCGCTAGACACAGCTGCTGTGATTTCGTTTGCACAGAAGTATGGTCGCGTACTAACGGCAGAAGAGCATCAGGTCGCAGGTGGCATGGGTTCAGCAGTTGCAGAAGTATTGGCTGAGAATTATCCAGTACCTATGTCATTTGTAGGTATTAGAGATGAATTCGGTCAATCAGGTACACCAAGTGAGCTGATGACACATTTCAAAATAGATTTTTCTGGAGTGCTAGAACAAGCTCAAATATTGCTCAATAAATAATTATGAAAAAAGAAGAATTAGAAGAGTTGTTTAGAGATGGTAAGATTACAGAGATTGTTGAAGAGGTCAAAAAATACCTTGATACAGGTGTAATTGAATATGATACTATTCTCAATTATTTACTGGTAATAGAACAAAATATCTACCAGTATTTTGGAACTGATTTGGACTATCTGTTGGATAGACTCTATAGCGTGGGATATACTTATTTTCCTCAACTAACAAAAAAATACATTGATTACCTTCAAAACAAAAAGCAGGATACGATAACAGCATTTAATATTGTTAAAAAAGACAAAGAAATAAAAGAAAAAATCGGACCTTATTTATATTATCTAATACTAAGTGATGGATATGAGTTTGAAAAAAAATACAAAATTGCTCTTGACTGCTTAAAAGCTGGTTCTGAACAGTCAACAATTTTATGGCAGAAGGAGTTCTTTGAGATGAATATTAAAAGACTAAAAAATAAAAATAATATCTTCTTGAAGATATCAGATGAGCTAACAATTTATGCAAATTTTATTCTGTGGATTATACTTATTTTACTCATACCGTATTTTGGAAGTATTCTAATTAAAATAATTTTTAATATCCAATAATATGTTTATATTTGAAGCTATCAAAATTTTTGTTCCAACTATTGTATCGTTTGGCTTCGGTATGCTTATCGCTCCGTATGTTGTACGTTTTCTGAGAGCAAAAAAGCTATGGAAAAAAGTCAATGTCAAACTAGCACTTGGTGGTGGGGAAGCGACTATATCAAGCAAACTGCACAATGACGAGGAAAAGAAAATACCGCGTATGGGAGGCACGGTCGTATGGCTGAGCGTGCTCTTTACCAGCCTTGTCTTTTGGCTTTTATCGAATTTTCTAGGTGGTATTCCTGAGCTTGATTTCATCAGTCGTAGTCAAACATGGTTACCACTTTTTACTATGCTTGTTGGTGCACTCATTGGACTTGTTGACGATTTTGCTGTGACTGGTACCTTTGGTTCATATGTTGGTGGTGGATTATCATTGAAACTTCGTATTCTACTTGTTTCTCTAATGTCGCTCATTCTTGGGTATTGGTTTTATTTCAAACTTGGAATGAGTGTTATTGATATACCTTTTTATGGCGGACTGTACATTGGAATACTGATCATACCTTTTATGATACTGACTATGGTAGCAATATTTTCGGGCGGTATTATCGATGGTATAGATGGGCTCTCTGGAAGTATTATGAGTTCTATGTTTGCAGCTTACGGTATGATAGCGGTATTCAATGCTCAAATAGACATAGCGGCATTTTGTTTCGTGGTTGTTGGAGCGATACTCGCTTTTCTTTGGTACAATATTCCACCTGCTCAGTTTTATATGTCCGAAACAGGGATGCTTGCTCTCACGACTTCACTGACTGTCGTTGCTTTTCTTACAGACGCAGTGATGCTTTTGCCTATTATTGCTTTTCCGCTTTTCACGGCTAGTGGTTCATCTATACTGCAAATCGCATCAAAAAAACTGCGTAAAGGTAAAAAGATATTTACAGTAGCCCCTGTACATAATCATTTCCAAGCAAATGGTATGGCAGGCTATACTGTCACAATGCGATACTGGATAGTTTCATTTATGTGTGCTTTAACTGGGGTGATACTTCACATCATTGGATAACAATACATGGTAAAAAAAATACAAAAAATAGATCGTGTATTTCTCGGAATAATAGCAAGTATTCTCATTTTTGGGTTACTTATGTTTGGTTCTGCTGCGCTTGGTGTACTTGCCAAAAATGAGACAAAGTTTTACAGCATATTATTGAATCAATTTGTATATGCATTACTTGGAGGACTGCTAGCACTTGGTATCGGTCTTTTTGTACATTATACACATTTCAAAAAGTACTCATTTCATTTCTATATAATAACCTTATTATTAACAGCACTTGTTTTTGTACCAGGTATCGGCTTTGCTCATGGTGGTGCAAGCCGTTGGATACATATATTTAATTTTAGTTTACAGCCTTCTGAATTCTTGAAAATAGGAACTGTTCTATTCTTTGCAAATTGGCTTGCAACAAACAAAAAAAGACTTGGTGATGTAGCCTTTGGACTAGTACCATTTTGTATCATCGCTGGAGTGCCATTTATACTACTACTGCTACAACCAGATACAGGGACTGGTGCAATTATTTTCTTATCGGCATTTGCGATGTATATTGTAGCTGGTGCAAAGTGGCGTGACGTTGGTATTGTATTTATCGCAGGAATACTTGGGCTTATTATACTTGCAACAATGCGACCCTATGTAATGGATCGTATCAAGACATTCATAGATCCAAGTCATGACTCTACTGGTTCATCGTATCAATTGCAACAATCACTCATAGCGATTGGTAGTGGTGGTACATTTGGACGTGGATATGGTCAAAGTATACAAAAATTCAATTTTCTACCAGAGCCAATAGGCGACTCAATATTTGCAGTTGTTGGTGAAGAGCTTGGTATTATTGGAGGAAGTATTATATTGCTTTTATTTACAGCGCTGGCTATAAGAGGAATGAAGTTAGCGCGTATGGTAAAAGACTCTTTTGGTTCTTATTTAATTGTTGGTGTGACTTCTATATATTTGATTCAAGCATTTATGAACATTGCTTCTATGCTTGGTATATTTCCACTCACTGGTGTACCTCTTCCATTTATCTCTCATGGAGGTACAGCTCTTTTGACTGCACTCTTTGGTGTTGGTATAATACTAAACATATCGAAGTATCGTTCGAATATCTAACATTATGAAAATTGCATTTACTGGAGATAGTACAAGTGGGCAATTTTATCCTATTATTGCCATTGCTGAGCGCGTACATGAACGTGCAGAAGCAAGGCATCTTGTAGCTCCCAAACTATACTTTATAGCACCAAATGAATACAGTGCCGTACATCTTTTCAATAATCAAATCACTTTTGTAAAAACAACTGGATCAGAGAAAAGTCCGCACGGTGAAGCTGTTTCTTTTATTCAATACGTAAAATCATTTGTCAGTATCATACGAGCAACAACTCAACTCTTTTTCATATTTCCTGATGTATTACTTTCCAAAGGTGGTACTACTTCTTTTCCAATACTAGTCGCTGCACGAATACTTGGTATACCTGTGATGATACACGAGACTGACACCATACCAAGTGGTTCAAATCTCTGGGCAGCCAAATTTGCAAAACGCATTGGTGTAGCATACAAAACCGCAGCAGCACTTTTCCCAGCCGAGAAAACAGCATATGTGGGGCAACCAATACGAAAAGAAATAGAGTACCCACTCACCGAAGGTGCTCGTGAATATTTACACCTTGAAGCAAATGTGCCTGTGATACTTGTACTTGGTGGCACAGGTGAGGGAAATGTGATAAATGATACTATCGTCAACTCACTACCATTCTTACTTGATTCGTATCAAATAATTCACCAAACAGGCAAAGATCAGATACAAACAATGCGTGAGATTTCAAAGGTAATATTGAAAGACAATCCTCATGCAAGTAGATATCATCCATTTAGTTATTTGGACGATTTGGCGGTGCGTATGGCGGCTGGCTCTGCTTCGATAGCAATATCCCAAGCTGGTTCTGTCATGTTTGAATTAGCTAGCTGGCAAGTACCTGCGATAGTGATACCTGTAACTCATTCAAAAGATGATCATCAGAAAAAAAATGCATTTGCCTATGCACGCATTGGTGGTGCAGAAGTGATTGAAGAAGCGAATCTGACTCCACACTTGCTAGTGAACGAAATCAATCGTCTGATGCAAAATCCACAAATTCGAAACGAAATGAAAGAAGGCGCGAGGGAGTTCCACAAAACAGATGCAGCTAGCAAAATAGCAGATGGATTACTCGATATTGCACTTACTCATGAGCAATAGTCACTTATATTTTGAATAAAGTATATGAGCATATTGTCATATATGCTATACTGGATATATGTTAAATACAAAAGTAGTCACC
The DNA here is from genome assembly GCA_039799445.1 of Candidatus Parcubacteria bacterium. Lineage (GTDB taxonomy): Bacteria > Patescibacteriota > Minisyncoccia > Phycocordibacterales > UBA5272 > JBDLSO01. Next base: position 21,590 of record JBDLSO010000001.1, read on the forward strand.
AGATTTGCACCAAGTCCAACAGGGTTAATGCATGTTGGTGGTGTTCGTACTGCACTCTATGCATATCTATATGCAAAGAAAATGAATGGCACTTTTATACTTCGTATCGAAGATACTGACAAAGAGCGAGAGATGGAGGGGAGTATAGATCATATAATGCAGTCACTACGCTATATACTTGCGGCTGACGAGACACTAGTCTCTACTGACCCGTGGGACTTTGGACCAAATAAGACTGGACCTTTTGGATCATGTGTGCAGTCTGAGAGACTCGATATATATGTAGAGTATGCACAAAGATTATTTGATGCAGGTTTTGCATATACAGACCCATATACAAAAGAAGAGATTGAAATATTTAGAACAGATGCTGAACTCGCAAAGAAACCTTTTTTGTTTAGAAATCACCGCCCAACAGAATTCAGTGCTACATGGGACAAAAACAAGCCACTTCGTTTCAAAGTAGCGCATATAGAAAGAACAGAGTGGGTAGATGAAGTACGCGGCACTCTCTCTGCTGGACCAGAAGCACTCGACGACTTTATACTAATCAAAAGCGACGGCTACCCAACATATAATTTGTGCCACATTATCGACGATATAGAGATGGGGGTGACACATGTAATGCGTGGCGAAGAATTCATCGCATCAACTCCAAAATTCATAGCTGTATACAAAGCATTGCAAGAAATATTTCCAGAGAAAAATATACAGATTCCAGTATTTGTCACACTTCCTCCTATACTTGGAGCAACTGGTACAAAAAAGCTATCGAAACGAGACGGTGCCAAAGACGTACTTGAATATCATACTGAAGGCTATTTACCAGCAGCACTTGCCAACTATCTTGCGTTACAAGGCTGGAATCCAGGTGGAGAACAAGAGATATTTACTATGAGTGAGCTCATTGAATTATTCGATATATCTCGGATACAAAAGTCAGGAGCAAGGTGGAATGAAGACAAGCTGTTGTGGGTAAACAAAGAACATATCAAACTACTCACCTCAGAAGAGCAATCAATTAAAATTATAGAAAAACTACCAGAATCAATACTCACTCACACTGAATTTGATCTGAGATTCAAAAAAGTATTACCACTCATTATAGAGCGTATATCGGTTTTTGAAGATGTATCAACTCTTATAGAGCAGGGTGATATTGAGTACTATTTTAATGCACCGAAACTTTTAGACAAAAATCTCTTTCATTGGAAGGGCATTGTAGACCCTACAGCAACAGTCCTTCGACTTCAAAAAACAAAAGAAGTTGTAGAGAGCGCCAAGTCGTCTGATTTTGATTCACCTGAATCAACAAAGACTCTACTACACGATATTACCGAGCAGGAGGGTCGGGGAGAGATTTTGTGGCCACTTCGCACAGCGCTTTCAGCCAAAGAAAAATCAACCGATCCATTTACAATTATGTATATTATTGGCAAAGAAGAAGTAATACAGCGAATACAAAACGCAATCAACACTATATAGTATGCGATCTCAACCGAAAAAAAACTATGCTCAATTCATAGCACTACTCTCTGTATATAGTGTATTTTCTCTGACTGTTGCTCACGCTGGTATAGTAGAAGACCTCAAAGAAAAAATTAACAATGCAGGTGATCAGGTAAAAAACATCGAAAAAGAAATTGCCGCATACAACGAGCAACTCAAAAAAACACAAGCAGAGAAAAATACACTCAACAGCGCAATCAAGACGCTTGATATCAACAAACAAATTGTTACCAAAGATATTACACTTACTAAAACAAAAATAGTGGGTGCAAATGAAACAATCGAAGAGATAAACACTGGTATACAGAAACTCGAAGCAAATATCAGTACAAGTAAATTATATTTAAGAAAATCATTACAAAATCTAGCACTCGACGACAGCCTTGCAAACTCTGGGTTGATAGCAACTATGCTTGGTTCAGATTCTATATCAGAAGCTGTAGACAGAGCGTCGACACTAGCAAATTTTCAACGTAGCATGCTCACTCATATAAATGATATACGTGACAACAAGCAAGATCTTCTGAGTGTACAACAAGTCAAGACAGAACAACGCAATGAACTACTCAATCTCAACCAAGAGCTCATCGCCAAACAACGTATACTTGCAGATGCTGCAGCACAAAAAGCAAGCTTATTGAAAACAACAAAAAACAAAGAAGCCAATTATCAAGCTGAACTCAAAAAAAGACAAGAAACCAAAAAGAAGCTTGAGCAAGAAATGCTTGCGTTTGAAAACGAACTCAAAGTAGCAATTGATCCAAATACACTTCCAAAAACAGGAAAAGGTGTACTCGGATACCCTGTTTCAAAAGTAACAATCACACAATATTTTGGCAACACTGCCTTTGCTAGTAAAAATGCACAAGTATATAACGGTGGTGGTCACAATGGTGTAGACTTTGGTGTGTCTACTGGCAACCGTATACTCTCAGCTGCAAGTGGTGTAGTACAAGGTACTGGTGACACTGATACTGCGTGCAGGGGTGCTTCATATGGCAAATGGGTGCTAATACGCCACAACAACGGTTTATCGACCCTATATGCCCATTTATCGGCTATTTCAGTCTCTTCTGGGCAAGCTGTAGAGCGTGGTGGGGTGATTGGGCTTTCAGGAAATACTGGGTACTCGACAGGGCCACATTTGCATTTTACTGTTTTTGCAAGTAAAGCGGTGTCAATAGTCAACAGACAATCAAAAGCATGTGGCACAATGATGACACTTCCGGTGAGTCCAACCAACGGGTATCTCAATCCACTTTCTTACTTCTAAAATATACATTGCAAATGTGCTATACTGCACTGTATATGGATAATACAATAAAAAACATGACTTTGCCTCATTCGCTTGATGATATCAAAAACTCTTGTGCTGCAGTATACGGCGGAGATGGGGAACTAATAGAGATTTGTAGTATTGCCAAAGAACTAGAACAAGGCATTGATGCAGTAAGCGCTCATCCACGTGTCGCGACTATATACGGCTCCGCAAGACTGGGGGCTGATCATCCAGCCTGCGTTGCTGTCGAAGAACTTGCGTATAGACTAGTCAATGAAGCTGGCTACGCTATTATGACTGGTGGTGCCGGAGGTATTATGGCAGCAGGCAATCATGGTGCTAATCGTGCAGGAGGTGTTTCTCTTGGTTCAACCATTAGACTCAATCATGAACAACACACCAACCCAGATGTGACCCAAGCTATACCTTTTGAATATTTCTTTACTAGAAAAACTGTACTTCGTTATGGTAGTGAATGTGCGATATTTTGTACAGGTGGTTTTGGTACATTCGATGAACTATTTGAATTACTGACACTACTTCAAACCAACAAGATCAAAAAGATACCAGTGATACTCTTTGGTACCGAGTTTTGGAAACCACTCGACGACTACATACGAGCAACACTGCTCGCAGAATTTGCAACTATTGAAAGTAGCGATACCGAGCTCTATGTTATTACTGACAACATAGATCTTGTTGTCGAAGTAGCTAAGGCAGCCCCAACCAAAGAATCAGGTATGATCAATGAGTAATGTGCGTATATCTTGGCTCATCTTATATATTCTCCATTTTTTGAAATAAATCAACCTGTGTTATTCTAGATACATGAACTATTGGCTACTGAAATCCGAAGCTTCGTGCTACTCGATAGACGATATGCACAAAGACACAAATACATGGTGGAGTGGAGTACGCAACTATCAGGCGCGTAATTATATGAAGCAAATGTCAGTTGGTGACTTGTGTCTTTTTTATCATTCAAACGGCACGCAATCAGCCCCTACGGGAGTATATGGCGTAGTACAAGTCAGCAAAGCCGCGCAGGCAGATACCACTGCCCAAAATCCAAATGACGAACACTTTGATCCAAAAAGCACAGTCCAAAATCCCATTTGGGAATGTGTAGAGGTGTCTTACCTGACTCACTTGAAGCAGCCTGTATTTCTTGCCGATATCAAACTTGACCCACGACTCACTGGCATCATAGTCGCCTCCAAAGGAAGTAGACTTTCGGTGCAGCCTGTCTCCCGAACACATTTTGAATATATTGTAGGGGAGTTGGGGGAAACGATACTCTAAATGCTATACTGATTAGTATGATTAGTAAAAATGAAATCAGAAACAGAGCGAGAGCCTTTGCAACAGAATGGCAGGACGAAACAAGTGAGGATGCAGAAGCAAAAAGTTTTTGGGACAGCTTCTTTGAAGTGTTTGGTGTCTCTCGTAGAAGAATTGGTAGTTTTGAACATAAAGTCAAAAAAATAAACGGTGCAGACGGATATATAGATGTACTCTGGAAGGGGGTGCTCTTGTGTGAGCATAAATCAAAAGGTAAGGACTTGGACAAAGCATTCACTCAAGCCAAAGATTATCTACCAGGACTGTCGGACGCGGAGCTACCTCGCTACATAATCGTATCAGATTTTGAAAAAATGAGATTGCTTGATCTAGAAACACAAAAAGAAGAGAGTTTCTTAGTTGCTGATTTACACAAACACATTGACTCATTTGGTTTTATTTCAGGGTACACGATTGAGGACTACAAAGAGGAAGAAGCTGCCAGTATATACGCCGCCAAATTACTTGCAGACTTTCATAATGAAATCATCAAAACAGGATACAATGGTCACGATCTTGAAGTATTCCTCGTACGAGTACTGTTCTGCCTCTTTGCCGACGACACGGGTATATTTGATAAAAATCATTTCAAAGGATATATACAAAAAAGACTAAGCAAAGACG
>JBDLSO010000002.1:0-25212 GCA_039799445.1 Candidatus Parcubacteria bacterium
GACTAGAATCTCACATCTACAAAATTATTTCTGCAGTCTGTTACAAGAAATGTACTTACGACCAAATATATACTTCACAAAAAAATAACCAACCAAAAGAGCGCTATGCGCTCTTTTGGTTGTATTTCCTCTGCTTTGTTCCCTCTTTATCTGACTTCGATAAGTACTTCGTTACGAGTCATCCATGGTGGTGTCCATGGTGCATTATAGCTAGCGTATTCTGGTTGCCCAATCATTGATATAGTTTCTTTGAATAACACATCAAGGAGTTCTTGCTTCTTTGATTCGACACGGGTATCTGTACCCACCCATCCGAATCGCATCACAGCCATTTTCTTTTCAGGAATGAGACTGATATGTACTCTCGGATCTTTTGGAATTGGAAGTGTTTCCATGGTGTAGAAAGCTGGCATACCAAAGGTAATTGTGTGTAGCTTTCCATCAAGAGTAGTTGTGACTGGTGTCGTCATTGCGATTAATTCAGAAGCACCAATATGCTCGGTTACTGGTATGGTCATAGCGATACCTTGTTTTGTCGTATTTGCACCAAATATATACTTTGCTAAAATACCAAATCCTTGACTAAGTGCTTTCTGATACGTCCCCTCAACGACAGTCTGAGCTACTATATGCGCTGCGTACAAACGAATCTCATAGTCTTTCTCGGTATGCACAACAATGTATAGCCTTTGTTCAGTTTGTGATGACATATATGTATCGTAATACTATTATGGCATCAACACTCTGTCTATAGAGTGAATTACTCCGTTTGAACAGCTAATGTCTGTATCTATCACTCTGGCGTTGTTGAGTATCACTCCGTCATGTGTATCGATTTTGATTTTTGAACCTTGTACTGTTTTGACTTCCGTCATAGTGGCAATATCTTTTGCTGCTATTTCATCTGCAATCACATGGTATGTGAGTACTGAGGTTAATTTGGTTTTATCTGCCAAGAGTGCTGCCAAAGCTTCTGCGGGAACTTTGGCAAATGCAGCATTGGTAGGAGCAAAAACTGTAAATGGTCCGGCTCCTGAAAGTGTATCTACTAAACCTGCTGCTTTGACAGCGGTAACAAGTGTTGAGAAGCTAGGATTACTAGCTGCTATTTCGATTATGTTTTTCATATATGTTGTGGGGTGTCTACTACTGTCAAACAGTAGTAGACTAAATAGTAATTATTGTGTTTTTATTGAGAGTAGATATATCACATAGAGTGCTGATGCTCCGACAATACCGTAGACTACCCGCGTCAAATAAGTCATTTCGCCGAAAAGTATTTGCACCAAGTCAATATTGAATATTGCAATCGCTCCCCAATTGATACCACCGATAATAAGTAACACCAACGCAACCCAATCGAATGAGTTTAGATTTTTCATATTGTTTTTTTGATCATATGTAGATATGAATGAGAATAAAAGAACCCAGACCAAACAATACAATATTTGAGAACTATATGCCTATACTAAAATACTGTATAGCAACTCGGTTTCCTAAATCAATTGTTTTAAATAGATTTTGATGCGACGCCCGCTTACTGTAAGTCTACATATGGATAGTACAAAGTACTAATGTATAAAGTGGATAACTTTTTTGATAACTTTGCCCACTCGGCACTTACTAACATGTAAACGCTTACCTGTACAGGTTATTTCTCTGATTTAATCTCTCGTATTCTCTCTTTTAGAAGTTGTACAACGAGCTTCTTGGGAAGCCTTTTACCGTACGGAATACGTACACAGCCCTTTGATGTGGAAAATCCTTGTAATTCTGTCTGAAGTGTTGCGATAGGACCTGGTGTTGGGTATATTCCAAGATGCCCTTTCATTGCAGCAAAATATAAAAGTGGCTTTCCTTTGTACAGATACGCAGGCATACTGTACGCTATTTTTTCTTCTACAGAAGGAATAGTACTTATGATTATCTCCCTCATCTCAAGCAATATCTGTTGCTTTTCCTTATCTGCTTTTTGTATATATTCGTCTACATTTGCATAAGTATTCATATATTGAGTCGTATTAATACACCTTTCATTTTGACTATGTTTTTGTAATCCCACTGTATTGTTTTGGCTTTTTGTAACCATCTTTTCAAATGAGTTAGCCTGACATCGTGTCTATCTGTATACCGTATTTCGGCTGCTTTGAATTTGCCTAATGGTATTAATTCTTTTTCTTCAAAACTCTGCCCACTAAAGAACATGAGTGAGACTGTATCATTCTTACGAACAGAATAAGAGACGACTGGATTGCCGCCAATAAACCAAACTGGACTACCATGCCATATTTGAGACTCACTCTTTTTCAGATATATCTGTATATGTTGTTCTAGAAATTCGCAGATTTCTCTTGGTCTTGCTTTCTGTGCTATGTTATATTCAGAAATTGTCATAGCTCTATTTTCGTATCTTATGCGTTTCTACATATTTTTTGAAGTTTTCAAGTATTGCCTGCCATCCGGCTTTTTGCATTTCTATTGGATTCTGATTTTCTGAATCAAAGACTACTACAACTTGCGTAGTATTCTCACCAAGGGCTTTGAATGTTATTTCACACTCACGTCCTATTTCTTCGTCTGGCGCTTTGTCCATTGTGTATGAAATTTTTTGTAAGTGATCAACTTCGGTATATATCCCAGTAAAATCAAAACCAAAACTTTTGTCTTTTGCTTGCATTCTAGTTACAAATCTCCCACCAGCGCGCAAATCGTTCTCTGCATAAGGACATTCCCAGGTTTCACTTGCGAAAGCCCACCCTTTGATACTCTCTGGGTTTGTATACTGATTCCAAACTTCTTCGAGCTCTGCATTCAATGTAATTTCTGTTGTAATTTTTTCCATATACTTATTTTTGCGTATTATAACTGGTGTCAAAATCAATCATCCACTCAACGCCGTACATATCTCTCAGCATTCCAAAATATGATCCCCACGGACTATCCCCAATCGGCATTTCGGGAATAACTCCTTCTGAAAGACCTCTAAATATATCGTCGGCTTCTTTCTTACTTTGGCAGCGTATATATATTTTACTTCTATTTTCACTCAAATTGTGCGTCCCTAGATACGAAGGAGTATCACTTCCCATCAGAAAACTATCTGCACCAATAGAAAGTGAAATGTGCATAATATTGTCAGCTTCTATTTCAGCATTTGGGTTGGGTATATCTGGAAAATCTTTAAAACGAGTGAGGGTGCTAAATTCACCCCCAAAAATAGACTTATAGAACATAAAAGCTTCTTCACAATTTCCATTAAAATGTATAAGGGGGTATATAGTTGCCATACTTTAGTATATTAATTACTCATATATATATTATATCATTTGAGTAAGCTATAGTTTACATAGATATCCCCCTTTTTATCTCGCTTCAAAATACTTTCTCGCACTTGGTCGCCTGTGCGGACACCCCGGCCAACAACAAGGACGCCGCTTCCCAGCAAGTATGTCCGATTTCAATCGCACCAAATGTTCTTTTCTTGTTTCTTCTTTTTTTACAATAGTTACCCAACAAATCCACTCATTATGTGCAAGTGGTGTAAGAGTGTTCCAAAGTGCTGCTAGACTGGTATCGCTATCGAGTAACTGCTGTATATCTGTTGGAATACTGTGAAGTGGTTTTGAATCAGTTTTAGTCGTTTTTTTCATATAGCTATTTTAGCAGACTACTCTGATTTCTGATACACCCAGAGAAAATGATATACTGAACACATGGACTTCCCAACTGATGTTCTAAGTATAGAAAAAAGAATAACCCGTATTGACCCAATTGCCTATGCTCGAAATAGGAACTTTCTAAATGGAAGTGTCACTCATTTGTCACCGTATATTACACACGGTTATGTGTCACTCCCAGAACTGCGTGACAGAGTGCTGCAAAAATATACCAAAAAAGAATCGTATATATTTATATTTGAACTAGCTTGGCGAGAATTTTTCCAGCGTGTCTGGGAACAAGAGGGTGATGCAATATTTTACTCACTCAAACATACTCAAGAAAATGTGCTCTATACAACTGGGTTACCTACCGCATACGTGCAGAAGAAGACAACAATACACGCACTCGACACAGCACTTTTTGAGCTAGAAAAATATGGATATATACATAATCATGCACGTATGTGGTTGGCTATGCTCGTATGTACTGTCGCAAAAACAGATTGGTACGAGGGTGCGCGACATATGTATTATCATTTACTTGATGGTGATAGAGCGTCTAATTCCCTCTCGTGGCAATGGGTTGCAGGTACATTCTCATCGAAACCATATATTGCTAACCAAGAAATGATCAACAAATTTGCAAATACAAAACAGACAAATACATACTTGGATACTACTGTTGAGATACTTCGAGAACGAAGTGTGCCACAAATACTGACAGAACACAGTTCTTTTGAATTGGTATTTGACGATTCAATGCTTCTTTCAGAAAGCATGCAACTTTCAGATATAACTCAGAAAGAAATCTGGGTATACAGTATGTGGACACTTGATCCGAAATGGGCTCCTACTACAAATACTAATATTCATAAAATACTCTTTATTGATAGCGAAGATTTAGCACTTTTCCCAATGAGCCCTATGCGAATAGAATTCATACTATCCCTATCTCGAAATATTCAAGATCTCAAAATATACTATGGTACTCGTGAAGAGTTTTTCTCGAGATGTACAGATAGTCTGCTATATCGTAAACATCATGCCGCGCTGATTGATTGGCCTGGAACAGTGAGTGAGCCTGAATACTTATTCTCAGGGGTGAATACTATATCTGGTAGTTTTATGTCGTTTTGGAAAAAGTGTGAAAAGTTTTTATAAAGATATGCCAAATGGAAAAGTTCACAGACAAATAAAAATATGCCCAAGTTGCCAAAGACCTTTTACCAATCGCAAACGTTGGGAAAGTCGTGGTATTTGGAATGAGATTGTATATTGTAGTGATAGATGCCGAAAAGCAAAAAAAATATGAAAAAAGCTGTACTCATATACCCCAATCAACTATTTGAAGAACATCCATTGCTCAGTGAACGTAGTACTGTTTTTCTTGTTGAGGAACCGCTACTATTTACTCAGTATAAATTTCACAAACAAAAAATACTTTTCCATAGAGCAAGTATGCAGGCATATCGAGATATGCTTTTGAAACAAGGGCATACGATCGTGTATATAGAATCAAAAGATATACAGAAAACAGAAGATATTGCTTTGATTTTACAAAAGCATCATATTACTGAAATATCAGTATGTGATGTTGTTGATGATTGGTTATACAAAAAATTGACAAAAAGTTGTAGTGAGCATTCTATTGCATATACTATAGTCGATACACCACTTTTTCTAACTGACAGAAAATCACTTGATAGTTTCTTTCTGCCTCTGTTGTCTGCAAATAAAAAGCTCTTGATGCGGACATTTTATGAATGGCAGAGAAAGCGACTACATATACTTATGGATGGCAATAAACCAATTGGTAATCAGTGGTCATTTGATAGTGAGAATCGTAAGAAAATTCCTAAGGGTATGGAACTACCCGAGCCACCTAGACCAAGTACGCATCCGTATATAGGTGATGCACGAGAGTATGTTGAAATGAATTTCACAAATAATTATGGTACAGACGAATCCTTCTTTTATCCTGTGACGCACCTTGAAGCAAAAGAATGGCTCGTAGATTTTTTGAAGTACAAACTTAGTGAGTTTGGACCGTACGAAGATGCGATGACTACTCATAGTTCATTTCTTTTTCATAGTGTTTTGTCTCCACTTCTCAATACTGGATTACTCACTCCTGCATATGTCATACAAGAAACAATGATATACGCAGAAAAAAATACCGTACCACTTCCCTCACTTGAAGGATTTATACGACAAATTATTGGTTGGCGAGAATATATACGAGCGGTGTATGTATATCTCGGTGGTAAAGAGCGTACTTTGAACTATTTCAAAGCAACGTCAACTATACCTGAATCTTTTTGGACTGCAGATACAGGTATCGCACCAGTAGATGATATTATCAAGTCAACACTGAAATATGCATATGCTCATCATATACCGCGTCTAATGGTGATGGGAAATTTTATGAATCTATGTGGTTTCAAACCAAATGAAGTATATAAATGGTTTATGGAACTGTATATCGATGCCTACGATTGGGTTATGGTGCCAAATGTATACAGCATGGCACTCTATGCTGATGGTGGACTAATAACCACCAAACCGTATATATCTGGTAGTAATTACATTATCAAGATGAGCAATTATACAAAAGGTGTCTGGGTAGATATTTGGGATAGCTTGTTCTGGTATTTTGTCGAGACTCATTTTGAAAAACTTTCTGGCGAAGGCAGACTTGGATTTATTGGTATTACTTATTTGAAAATGTCAGAAGAGAAAAAGTCTGAACACAGGCTACGAGCAAAGAAATACTTGAATACTTTATAAAGAAGTTATTGTATTTCAATCAAAATCTCATTTCGCATCATAAATGGTGCAGTACCTGGCCCACTATAGCCAGCAAAGATAGGTGCACCAATGATAGTGACACCTTCTTTCTGAAGTTTTGCTACAAAGTAGTCTTTCTTCGTTTGTATACGCTCTTCAGAGAAATACCAAGTGAATGTGTATGCTGCAAACTTTTTACTTGGAATAGTTTGAATTTTGATAGAAGTATCGTTCGGCTTGGGCAATGTTTCAAGTGTGTACTCGCTTGGCATTGAAAAAGTAACTGAGGTGGTTGTACCTACAGTTTGAGTCATGACTGGCGTTGTCATAGCTATTTTCTCTGATGCTTGTATCGCGTCTTCTGTAACTTGTACAGGGGCTGTCATAGCAATACTTTTATTTGAAACATTGCCTCCAAATATATATCCAGCCAAAACTCTAAATCCGGCATTGAGACCTTCTCTACCAGTAAATGGCACGACTGCTGTCGCAGCAATATATGAGTCATATTGACGTATTTCGTATCCTTTTCTTTTTTCAACTACACTGTATGTAAGCGAAGGAACATTTGAGACAATATAGCCCCATAGAATCCAAACAACAAGAGCAGTAACACATATAAGTAGAAATAATTTCATATATACAGTATAGCAAATAATTGTAAAGAACTATCACATTTTATGCTGCGTAATTGCAATCTGTAAAAAATTACTACAAAAAGCTTATAGAATAAGCTTTTTGTAGTAATTATATATGTATTGTGCTAATACAATTTTAGTATGTAGTAGCAATATTACTCACTTTGTTTTAGGGTAAGCCCCACAATAAAATCTGCTTTGCCTATATCACCACCACTTGTACGGAGTATATTATATGCTGTTACTAAATGGAAAAAAGTATTTTGTAGTACATATTTCTCTGCGTATTCTGAACCTTCAAAATATCCTTTTTCTGGCATCCAGCCCAAGTGAATCTTTTTATCTTCACCGTTTAGTGTTGTAATGTCAGTATTTTTGACATATAATTTAGTCATTTCTACTCGTGCAATTAAATCTGATATGTTTTTTTCATCATCTTTAATACTTGGCTTTTCAATACCTGACAATCTACATACTGAACCTTGAACCATATCTGAAAAGATCTGTACTTGCTTAGTAAAATTATACATTCCTGGTACTAGCTCTGCTGTCATGAGCTCTTCTTCATTTACTATGCCTGACTCAATTGCATCATTTGCCTTATTTAATATTGACAGCATTTGATCACAGCTATTTACTAACTGATTATATAGTGTTTCATATTGTGTTTTCATAATATGAGTATATCATGCCGTCCGTACAAAGTTATCCCCTTTACAACAGTAGTGTTATGCCCTATATATGTATACACTTACAGTAAGCGGGCGTCGCATCATAATCTCTATTTGAATAAAATATATAGATTTAGGAAACCGAGTTGCTGTACACTATTTTAGTATAAGTACATCTTTCTAAAATATTGTATTATTTGTATTTGTTCTATTATCCTTATTCAAAATACATATATGAACAAATCATTATTTGTAATAATAGCTTTAATGGGTATTATTTTAATACCCATTATCTATATCAGACCAATATCAAAGAAAAATATTGAGGTCAATCTTGAAATTAAAAACCCAAATTTGGGGCAAATTGAATATCCTGCCACCATGTATACAAATACAGATTATGGATTTAGTCTGATACTTCCAATTGATTGGGTAGGATATACCGTCGCAAGTACCACCGTAGACAGCGGTATACAAATAACACTGCGTCATCCATTGTGGATGATAGTATCGCCACGCATGGATATACCTGTACTCATATACCCACTGGCAACTTGGGAGAACTGGGAGAAAACAAACTTTGAAGGGTACAAAACAGCAGCCCCGATCGGACCGACAGAACGCTCCCGAAATACAAAATATGTTTTTGCTACTGCCCCCCGATATAATTTTAGTTTCTTGCCTAGCTTTGAAGAAGTAGAGGAAATAATCAAAACCTTACAAGGGCTTTGATTTAGTGTTTGTTTAAAAATAGCAATTCTAAATAGAGACTACTGTATATAGCTTAGAAAAGTTATACAGAGTTATCCCCTTTACACCAGTGGTAATATAATGAATATATGTATACACTTAACTCAAGCGGGCGTCGCATCATAATCTCTATTTGAATAAAATATATAGATTTAGGAAACCGAGTTGCTGTACACTATTTTAGTATAATCGTACCATTCTATTATCTTGTATTGTTTAGTATTCGTTCTTTTATTCTTATTCAAAATACATATATGATCAAAAAAATATCTATTGTAGCGTTTACGCTATTACTCGGTGCCCCTTTTGTTGCACAAGCAGCAACACTTACTAGACAACTAGACCTCGGTATGCAAGGCTCTGATGTGGGAAGTTTGCAGGCCTATCTAGCCACTGATGCCACCATCTACCCACAAGGGTTGATAACTAATTACTTCGGTAGTTTGACTGCTACTGCGGTATCTAACTTCCAAAGTAAAAATGGTCTTGCTGCAGTTGGGCGTGTTGGGCCAGAGACGCTTCTAGTACTCAACAATAAAATGTCTGGCGTAGTAACAACAACACCAACTACTGGTGCACTAACGAGACAACTAGACCTCGGTATGCAAGGCTCTGACGTCGGAGTATTACAGACGTATCTAGCAACTGATGCGGCTGTCTACCCACAAGGGTTGATAACTAATTACTTCGGTAGTTTGACTGCTACTGCGGTATCTAACTTCCAAAGTAAAAATGGTCTTGCTGTAGTTGGGCGTGTTGGGCCAGAGACGCTTCTGGTACTCAACTCTCGAATAACAGGTAATACGACAGGCGATGTTGATGCTTCTATTATATCTAGTATAAATGTGAGCACTTCGCTTAACACAGCTACAGTGAGCTGGAATACAAATGAATTAGCTAAAGGTGTTATATACTACAGCAGTTCACCACTTGTGACGTATGAGCGTGAAAACTCAGTTGATATAAGTGGTAATACAGCTATGACAGACGCTGCTATGCGTTCATACCAAAGTATCTATCTCTCTAATCTGCAGTCAAATACAGTATATTACTATATGATATACACAACTGATCAAGCAGGAAATGTGAGTGTTTCTGCACCATCTACTTTTAAGACAATTTAACATTGTACAATGAGCCGAATTATCGGCTTTTTGTAAACCAACGAATGCATATGACTAATGAAAAAATAAAAGAGAAGCTAGATATTCTCTGGAATGAAGGCAGGCTTGTAGAGGAATCTACATCGAAGTTAAATGAGTATTTGATACTGGTTTCAAACTTTTATACTGAGAGCAAATCAGTCAATGCTGTGGATACTATACGAGTGTCAATTATTAGTAGCATTATTCAACAACGTTATTTTGCAAATATTAAAAGACAAAACACAGTCTATGCTTGGATCATATTCATGCTAGTTGGTGTGAGTGTATTGGTAAATCTACAAGTCTTACTCAATAACATCAATTGGATTTGGTGGCTATCTTAATCGTGTTTTGTTTCAAAAAAGACTCAGGCGTGAGTCTTTTTTGATATGTTCTCGAGTTGCTACCCAATTTGTTATACTGAATACATGTCTACTAAAAAAGAAAGTGTACAATATATATTAGAAAAGCTGCAACAACCTGAAATATTCAGCGTACGGGCAATGTTTGGAGAATATGCATTATATGCTCATGGTGTTGTGGTAGCGCTTATTTGTAATGACCAACTGTATATCAAAGACTTACCTGCATCAAGAGAGCTTTCGGAGTATTGTGATATGGACACTCCATACGAAGGAGCTAAAAGCCACTACGTAGTTGAAGAATATATGTATGACACTATTCCTCATCTCGTTCAAATTCTTGTCTCTATTTCAGAAAGTAGAAGCACCCAAGAGCCCAAAAAGAAAAAAGAAAAGATAGAAAAAAAGAAAGAGAAAACAAGTAAGACCACTTTTACAAAAAAGACGCCCTTCATGCAAATGACTTTCAGTGAGCGTGTAGTGGAACTTGCACTTACAATTCCTTTTGGAAAAGTGACTACATACGGTGCTATCGCGCGAGCAGCTGGTGGTGGGGCGATGTCAAGTCAAAGTATCACCAGTATACTTGGCAAAGCTTATATGGCTGGGGAGAAAAACATTCCCTTTCATCGTATTGTGTATAGTGATGGACGCATCTGGACAAGTGCAGAAATTGACACAAAAAGACGCGCGCTATACAAAAAAGAAGCAATAGAGATAGACCAGAAAAATAAGATTATTAATTTTAAGGAGAAGTTATTTGAGTTTTGATTCTTTTTCGAATTTAAGTAACCATTTTTTACGCTCTGGACCCCAAGAGTAGCCATAATCCTCTCCTTGCTTTCGAACCACTCGATGGCATGGTATAAATAGGGCTACTGGATTCTTGCCGCAGGCAGTACCAGCTGCGCGCGTCGCACGTGGTCTCCCCGCTCGTATTGCCATATCGGTATATGTTATTGTTGTGCCAAATGAAACAGCACGTATCACCTGCCAAATACTCTTTTGAAAATCAGTACCCACTATTTCTTTTGAAATTAGGTGTATTGGTATATCTTTTTTGTTATTAAAATAAGCATCTAGTGCATTTGTAATGTTTTCAGGCAATGACTTGCTCTGATTTTTATTTTCGACAAAAACTGCTGTCTGTACCTTATTGTACGAATCAAGTGTTATTTCTAAATACCCAAGTGGTTTTGGGCAAGTATAGTAATATGTTGTACTCTTTTTATTTTCAGTCATATACTTTTTTAGTTTTGTTTGAATGTACTCATGTCCATACAAAATGGCTCTAGAATATATCCATCAAGATCTTCAACTTCAAATGAATACATGAAATCCCCCGCTACTTCTTTATTAAATGTATTCTCATATACCCTGCCGCCCGCTTGAGTCGCGGCAGCACAAAATATATCCACTTCTTGCTTTGATTCACAAGACAAAGCATAGAATGCACTTACAGTCTTCTTCTGATCTACAAACTCCTTTCCGTCATTAAAATTCTTTGCGAACTCCTCGGTCAGCAACATAAAAAATATACTCTCATTTAATACCATAGCCGAGGCGGTATCATTGCTCCACTCTGGGTTTTTGGTACAGCCAATAGCTTCATAAAAAGTAGTTGCCTTACTGAGATCTTTTACGATTAAATTAATATACACTTGTTTTGACATATTATTTGTTTTTATTAGCTATTTTTGTTGTATATCTTGTGAGACTAGCTGACCCCAAAATATGCTTTCATACGTACAGTATATCAGCTATTATTTTGCGCGAAAACAATCTTTTTCATGATCAGAAACCATACCTGCTGCTTGCATAAATGCATAGCAAATAGTCGGACCAATAAATGTAAAGCCATATTTCTTTAGATTTTTACTCATCTGAACCGAAATATCAGTTTGAGTAGGAGCATCTTTGTACTGTTCCCAGACTTGTATAACCTGCTTATGGTCTACATAACTCCATAGATAGGTCGCGAGTGAGCCGTGTTCTGCTACTATTTTTTTGTAAGCTAAGGCATTCTTTTTGACTCCAAGTACTTTCAATCTATTTTTAATAATGTTGTATCGTGTCATTTGCTGCAACAATTCCTCATCTGTTTTCTTGAGTATTTTATTTACATCAAAATTATAAAAACACTTTTTATACTCTTCCCTCTTGTTAAGTACCGTCTCCCACGAAAGCCCAGCTTGCGCACCTTCAAGACAAAGTAATTCAAAAAGTTTTTTGTCATCATGACATTCTACTCCCCACTCAGTGTCATGATACTCGACATATAATTGATTTTTCATATTCACCCAAACGCAGCGGACTTTTTCTGACATATGTTTTTTATGTTATTGTGTTATTTACTAACATTTATTTTAAGTTCTTGATTTCACCCTTCTTTGTATACACTATCTTCTCTGCTTGCGGGTGACGAGAAAGTCCCGGCATGGTATACACTGTACCAGCGAGCACAGTCACAAAACCTGCGCCATTTTGTACAAATGCATCAGTGATATGCAGTGTGTGCCCTGTTGGTGCACCTAAAAGTTTTGGATTATCTGAAAAAGAGTATTGATTCTTTGCAATACATATTGGCAATTTCCCAAAATCTTTTTGAAGTATTGCTAACGTCTGTTGAGCTGCCTTGGTGTATGCTACACTTTTTGCACCATATATTTTTTGAGCAATACATTCTACTTTCTTTTCAAGACTGTCAGTTATTTTGTAAGCATATTTTTCTTTGTTCACCTTTTTCGTGTTGAGTACTTTTTTAATATAAAGTGCTAGTTCAGATGCTCCATTGCCACCGCCACCAAATACAGAAGTACGAAAAGCTTCTACCCCATGCTGATTGCAGTAGTCTATAATACCTTGTATATCTTGCTGACTATCCTTGGCAAATACATTTATAGCGACCACGACAGCTACGTTATATTTTTTTAAGTTATGTATATGTCTCTCTAGATTGGCGTATCCAGTGCCTTGTGCTGCTACTGATTTGCAGGTTGCGACAAGCACCACAATATGTGGCCAAAGCATCTTGTTGCTTTTTTTGTTATGAGTGTGTAGTGCAATATCAAAAAATTTCTCTGCCCCAAGGTCTGCACCAAATCCAGCCTCAGTGATACAAACATCACCATATGCGAGTGCTGCCCTCGTAGCTAAAAGTGAATTGCATCCGTGAGCAATATTGGCAAATGGGCCACCATGTACAAAAGCCATAGTACCCTCTGTTGTTTGCACCATATTTGGCATGAGTGCAGTGCGAAGTAAAACAAGTAGTGCATCTGTTACTTTGATATCTTTTGCATATACATATGAACCTGCCTTAGTTTGTCCAATGACTATTCTATCTATTCTCTTTCTTAAATCAGACATATCACGTGCGAGACATAATATAGCCATCATCTCACTTGCGGCGGTGATATTAAATGTTCCCCTCAAAGCTCTATCATTGATATCTACACAACGTTTGAATACTATGCTCTCTTTTTCTATTTCAATACTGTTTCCAAAATATATATGATTGTCTATTGCAGCAGCAAGTAAATTGTTGGCACTTGTGATCGCGTGCATATCTCCTGTAAAATGCAGATTGATATCATTGCTCGGAAGTATCTGTGAAGCACCTCCTCCAGTTGCGCCGCCTTTCATACCAAATACAGGACCAAGTGATGGCTCGCGAAGCGCCAACACGGCTTTTACTTTTTGTTTGTTCAAAGCTTGTGCTAGTCCAATAGAAACAGTGGTCTTTCCTTCACCCGCAGTAGTCGGTGAAATAGCTGTAACCAAGATAAGAGCGGAATCTTTTTTCTTTGTATTCTCTGCTTTCTCGATAGCCTCTACTGCTAGTTTAGCAATGTATTCACCGTATATTATTACATCTTGGTTGCGTACACCGTACTTTTTGTATATATCTGTTATCTTTTGCATAAATTATATATGTAGTATACCTTTTTTGCCTGCAGCTGTACCAGCTAGATATCCGCTAGTCCAACACAGTTGCAGCGAAAATCCTCCACTTGGGCGATGAATATGAAGCAAATCACCAGTTATAAATACATTCTGTACTTTTTGTGATTGCATTGTTTTCATATCTATCTCTCTTATATCAACACCTCCGTCAGCGATAACAGCCCTATCAAATCCCATCAATCCGGTAATTGTGAGTGGTAATGCAGCTAGAAGCTTTTCGAGAGACTTTCTGTTTTCTTTACTAATGCTATGTACTTTTGTATCAGGTTCAATACCAGATAGTGCTAATACTGTATCCCCTAGTCCTCTCGGTGAGACCTCTTGTACAATATTTTTGAAAGATTTATTTTTGTTTTGATCAAAGATATGTAAAACTTTTTTTGTTATACCTGCTTCGTCTAGGTCAGGATACAGATTAATTTTTGCAGTTACAGTTCCAGTATGAAGCAAGTCTGCAACTTTCTGCGATGAATTTAAGATAAGTGGTCCCGATATACCAAAATGAGTAAAAAGTATTTTACCAGTTTTTTTGAATGCTGGTACATCATCTACAAAGAAACTGATTTTCATATTCTCAATAGAAACACCTGATAATTTCTTTACCCAAGATTCGCGGACGGCAAGCGGTACAATACTCGGACTTGGCGAGTGCACAGTATGTCCCATATTCTCTAAAAATGAAAAACCGTCTCCGGTTGAACCAGTCTCTGGATGAGACATACCACCCGTTGCGAGTATGTATGTCTTTGCCTTGAACTCATCATCACGAGAGAGCACTCGTGTTATTTTATTTTTTGTTATTTCAATTTTTTGTATTGTAATTCCTGTACGTACTGCTATACCCAATTTTTTGAGTTCTTTTTTAAGCGCATCAGTGACGTCTACTGCTCTCTGTGTACTCGGAAATGCCCTGAAGCGAGCTTCTGTGACTATATCTATACCAATACTTTTGAAAAACTCTATTGTGTCCTGAACTCCGTAAAGTGCAAATGAAGAGTGGAGAAATTTTGACATATTGCCATAATTTTGTATGAACTCTGTATGGTTTGGATTTGTATTTGTGATATTACATCTTCCGCCACCTGTGATTGATAATTTATTTCCAAGTACTTTGTTTTTCTCAAGTACCAGTACTGTTGCGCCACTACGTGCAGCAGAAATAGCAGCCATCATGCCTGATGCCCCACCGCCTATGATAAGCACATCAATCTGTTCCTCTTTTTTCATAGTGGTAGTATACTATACTTACATGAAAAAACTGTGGTTCAAAAGAAAGCAATATGGCTGGGGCTGGACTCCTTATACGTGGGAAGGCTGGTGCAGTATTTTCCTCTATATCCTACTGGTACTAGCTCTCGTATTCACCAAAGAAAAAGAGATTCTTGGAAATCCTGATTCGGGAAGTAATTTTATAACATTCGCATTACCGATACTTGTATTAACCGTCTTGCTATTTTTTGTCACCTACAAAAAAGGCGAAAAACCTCGCTGGCAATGGGGTGATACATCTATACAAAAAAGGGACTAATTCTCTTTTTTATAGTATCTGAATGTAGTACTCACTGGCACCATAGAGTGTATATATACCATTTTTCTTTTGAGCATATACTTGTGCGCGTGATCCTATTTTGTTGGTAGCGTCGCCTATAGTAGTCACACTACCGAATATACTTCCGACTTTCTCTTGAGACCAACCGATAGTGGTGATGACTTTTTTATCATCGACAGTGATACTGCATTCTCCATCAGAGAAACACCTAGTAGAGACAGCGGTTATGGTACCTTCAAAATATTCAGTGGTTGTAGGAGAAGTTGTTTGTGTTGTATCTATTTTTGCCCGAGTGAGCACTCCAACATATCCGGTTGGTGGGATGCCGACAGATGATTGATAAGCTTTGACTGCTGTGCGTGTTCTGTCCCCGAAATACCCTGTCGCTTGAGTATCTAAAAAATTTTTTTGTATCAAAAATAGTTGTAATGATTGTACATCGACTCCCCTGCTTCTATATCCAATATTTTTTGTCAGCAGATGCTTTATTTCTGTTGGAGTTGTGCTTGTGCCACTTATCGGTGTCTTAAACTCTGCCACTAAACTAGTGAAACTATTTGTCGGGCAAGGTGTTGTGACACAGGCAATGGTATTGTCTTTTTTGTATACCACTTGATACTCTGTATTGGGAATCAGATCTGTGACTTTGATACTTGTTACTCCGAGCGTTGTTTTCTTAGGTAGGCAGTATTCTGGGGTCGGATATATCGCTGGGCAAATTTGATTTTTCTTATAATATTCAAAGTACCCGTTTGTAACGGCGTCGCTGTTTGTTGCTATCAGTGCTTCAAGGGTTTCGCGGGATAGTCTAAAAATGGCACTGGTTGTCGTAGTATCAGAAATCGTTGGACCTATAAATACTCGCGCTGTTTGTGGAGCCGCTTGTCCGTATACAGGATAAATACCGCAAAAAATTACGAGTATGCTGATGTATAGTGCTTGCTGTATATGTTTCATATTATATATAACAACCTGTGCATAAAATTGTGACACATATACGGTAATATTGATATAATATATGAATGTACACAAGTACACCAAATAACTATACATACACGTGGGTTATTATTTTCATAATAGTAGTATGTAATATTTTGCTATTTCAAAAACTATTTGAAAGTGTTGGGGCGTACGCGGATAAAGTCAGCAGTACACGTGCTCACAAGTACGAATTAGAAGATTTATAATATGATACAAAAAATAAAACACACCATTACTATTATAGGAATTATTGTACTCAGTAGTATTGTTGTACTTGGGTATATTGCAACTGAGTATATGACTAGAAAAGTTGAGCAAGATGAACGCAGTAGTCTCTTACTCCGCTCGCAAATAGTTGCTGAACTACTTAATAGAGATGCTCTATTAAAACTACATGGCAGTAGTACAGATATGACCCTACCGGAATACAAGACGCTCAAAACAAATCTAGAGTCTGTAATACGCATAAATGAAGACGCGCGCTTTGTCTATATTATAAAACAAGAAAACAATCAGCAATTCTTTGTGGTAGATGCAGAAGATATGAAATCACCAGACTTTTCTCCTTCTGGGCAGGAATATTTAGACGCTACTGAGGAGGATAAACAAAATTATATACAAGGAATAGCTTTTACAAAAGGTCCCTACGTGGATGCTTGGGGAAACTGGTTTACTGCATATGCTCCAATCGTCACACCTGATGGCAAAATATTGGGAAATGTCGGTATGGATATTGCAGCAGAAAAAGTGCTACTACGTATTGAGATAGTACGCATAGCGACAATTATGATATTCTCACTCATTTTCCTTTCTGCATTTGTTATTGTACTACTATCTCGGGAGCGCTTTGATATGATTTCAAAAAAATAGTATTGCCCATATTTATTATATTGTATATACTACAACATATGAAGAAAACACAAAAAAATACTTTACGAAGTTCAAAAAAAGTAAGATTATGGGTTATTGGTGGGCTTATAGCAATTGTGATTGGTTTACTCTTTATGGTCAAAGGGACTTGGGCGAAAGCTGTTCTTGGGGTTACTTTGGCACTACTACTAGGTGCATTTGGTATGGAAGCGACCAACACAGACTTTGATGTGCAAAAACTAGCAGAGACAAGATCTTTCTCTGCTTCAAAGATAGAACGTGATCCAGCAACAGGAAATCTGATCAATGTAGATGCATTTTGTAATGCACAAGAAGCAGACTACAATTGTTCTGATTTCAATACCCAATCTGAAGCACAGTCAGTATATGATAGATGTAAAACTCTTGGAAAAAATATGGATATGTACGGACTTGATGGAAACAAAAATGGAAAAGTGTGTGAAGCATTACCCAAAGAGTCTCGATAAAAAAACCACCTTTACAGGTGGTTTTCACATATGACGGTAAATATGTGATTACCTTCATACATAATAGTTATTCCAGGAGCTTCTTTAATCATATATAAAAACGTTTTGGCTGCAGCATCAAGTGACTGCCAAAAGTTAACAGGTGTATTGTCTTCATCCAAAAACATACCTTTTAATGATTCAAGTGGGCTCACTGGTTGCGAGTCTAGTATGTTTCCAAGAGTGAGTATATATTGAAACTCTCCATGAATAAAAGCTGAAAAATAGAAAACATGTGGATTTCTTATTTTTCTTGTAGCACACACTTCTGGATTTAATTCTGCGACAGATAAAATCTTAATTTTCATATTTTCTGCTAGTTCTAAAACAAGCATGGACAAATACAAAAACCCATTATTTTCACAGAATTGCAGTAACTCTTCTGTCTCTTTATCTAAAGCCGTTATTTTCATGTTGTCCTCCTTTTTCTTATTTGATACTACAAAATAAAATACTACTTGTCAAACAAAAAACCGCTTACGCGGTTTTTTATATTGAGATTTATTTCATCATTTCACCTGCTTTTGCTTGTACAGTATCTACCATGTCTGTTGCAGCATCTGCTACTATATCTGCTGCTTTCTCTACCATACCGTCCATAGCGTCAGGTGTCATTTCTTTTGCTTTTTCAGCCATAGTATCTATAACTCCTTCTACTTTTTGATTTACTGTATCACCAATAGTAGCGGCATCTATTTTTGCTCCTCCAAATAATTCTGATATTTTTTGTGTTAGTCCACTGATAAAAGACATATATAATTTGTTATTTGTATAATATATTTATTATACCATATTATTTTTGTTACAAAAAATATTTTATGTTACAATATATGCACTATTTACAATTAACAAAATATACATTATGTCTGATTTCATGAATTTTATTCGTACACAAGGTGTGGTGGGGCTTGCGGTAGGTCTTATCTTGGGAGATGCGGTTAGTGGTGTAGTAAAATCAGTAGTCAACGATTTAGTGAATCCACTTGTCGGACTATTACTTAATTCAGCTGAGGGACTCACTAGTGCAAGTTTCAAAGTATTTGGTGCGTCTATTATGTATGGCTCATTTATCAACACCCTCATCAATTTTGTTATCATTGCAGGGGTTGTATATTTCGGTGTAAAGAAACTAGGGCTCGATAAAATGGACAAAAAAGACTAATATCTTTTCTCAAAATAAAACGGCCCAAGTGGGCTGTTTTATTTTACATAAATGCAGTAAATGGCCAGAGATGCGGCCAGAGTCCAAGCCAGTCGAGTATACGTGCTCCAAGTATTGGGAAAAAATATGTGATATATACCACCACCTGAACGCAGAATACAATAGCACTTATTAACCAGCCCAGTATTATTTCTATCATACATATAGTATAGAACAAAAGAGTGATTACACCAATCTTTTGTAGTACACTATTTTGTACATTATGTTTTAATTATTCTTTGTATATATACTTCTCTTCCCTCTTTTTTTGCGCGCTCTGCGAAAGTGCTGGAGAGTATGCGAGCTGTTTCAGTCTCGGATACTGTTCCAAGAGTAATACTTTTTTCTTGTACTAGCTTTTCTATGATATGTTTCATCTCGCCTGCATACTCTGCCCAGTCGGTGGCAAGCACGAGTGAACCACCTACTTTGAGAGTTTGAAGTATTTTACTGCAAAACTCATGTGTGACAATACGACGCTTATGATGTCGTACTTTTGGCCATGGGTCTGGAAATAATACATAACACTCTTGTATACTCTTTGCTGGGAGCTTCGCTATCAACTCTCTTGCGTCCTTCGTAATGAGATACGTATTGTCACTTTTTTGTTCTATCAACTTTTCAAGTGTACGTACTACACCGTCCAAATACATTTCGCAGCCAATCACCACACTGTCTTTTTTGTCAGCTGCTAGACTTACGATATGTGCTCCATTTCCAAATCCTATTTCGAGCAGTAGATTTTTGTTGGTTTTTTGAACTAGTTTTGCAGCAGTGCTCGCAGAGAGCACAGTGCTACCTTGATACTTTTTGAGTAATACAGCTCCAGCATCAGAAACACGACCGCGTAATTGTACGGTTGGGATTCGTTTTTTCAGTATGTGAGTGTAGAGGAATTTGCGAAGGGGCATTTTATCTTGTTTTGTTTTCTTTCCAGATATAAAGGAAATCACTTATATCACTGTCAATATTAAGTAATAGAGTTTTTGTTTCTGTTTCAGCTTGTCCTATTACATAACAAAGGTATTCAATTTTTTTAAAGTTTTTTGATACTTTCCAAATCATGAAATTATAGTCACTTACTTTTTTATTAAAAAGTTGATTTGTTTTATTGTGTGCATATACATTTCTAATTCTAGATAAACTTTCAACTTTATTTTGTATTTTAAGTTCGCTATAATAAGCATGTAATTTGATATATAAAAGCTGTATATTCAGTTCTAATTGCTGAAAAATTTTATCACCCCCAAACAAATCCATTACTACAAAGTGATTAATATATTGACTAGGAGAAGTTAGACTAGTCCCCATTTTTTTAAAGAAATACTCTCTGCCTTCAGAAATAAGAAGAATTAATAAGGCTAGTTCTTGTTGAATCCTATCGCTTGAGTTAAGTGTAAACATAATTCATTTTTATAGAAAAATTAAGTATTGCTTTTATTTTCTGAAAAACTTAAAATCGGAAATACTCGCAGGTGTAGTCAAAATGACTTCTGGAATCATATCTGATATATATGATAGAAGCTTTTCAATTGAGTATATACTCTCACATATTCTCGGCAATAATTTTTGTGCATAGTCAAATTTTGCTGTATCATTTTTATACAAGTGATCCAATACACACATAGTATTATAGTAATACTGACAACCCGACATTTGTATTTGACCTAACCATTCTGGCATTTTTTCAAAAACTGATTTTTCGATGCCTAACTCATTTGGGGCTTTTATATGCTGCTCAGAAATTTTTTTTAAAATATCTCCATTTTTTAAAGATATTGAATTTTCAACATCTTTTTTGATCTTTTTTAATTCCTTTAACCACTTTTCTAAAGTGTTTTGAACATTAATAATATAATGTATCTTTGATAAAAAGGTTAATTGTCTATTTATTGTATCTTGATTAATGCTTTTAATGGTTTCTTTAATAGTTATTTCAGAAATTTTACTTTGTTTATATGTAAAGTATAATGCCACTAAGGTGGCTAATGAGCTTATTATTGTAAACACATTTATTAGACTTATACAATTATTCATACTTGATTTAGACACTAGTATTGTCTATTTAATAGTCACCCTACGCGGAATCGAACCGCGCTTCCATCCTTGAGAAGGATGTGTCCTAACCGATAGACGATAGGGCGAAATTATTTTATTACTTTTTTATTTTATACACTTTAGTCCTCTATCAGTTAAGGCACGTCTGTCAGTGCTTATTTGGGTAGACGATAAGGCCGACTGTAAACTATACAGAATGAGTATAGCATTTTATACACAAATAACAAAAAAAGACCCTCGCTACGTGGGAGGGTCAAAATAAGGTGCACAAGCTTGATACAACGCAATCCACGGTTCTTTGGGCACAGAGATGCGGCTAGAAGAACCTGGTCTTGGACGTATTCTTTCGGCAATAGCTTTTGGAATATACGTGTATCCATATTGCACAAATGGTGCAAAGTTTGCATCCTGATTGGATTGCTCGTGCGTTGCTACTCCCTGCTGTTTTGGTTCTTCTGATCAAATTCAGGAACCAAGGATAGGGATTCCTCTTTTTCTAGCCGCAAGGCTAGACTTTCATAGTATCATAAAGATACTATTATGTAAAGAATAACAAGTATATAGTCAAGATACTTGCGACACACATAATACCTGTGATAGCGTATCCTGCTAGTTTCATCCATTTGTTATTCACATACTTGCCCATTACTACATGAGTACTCGAGATATCGACTATCATAAACAACATAATTGGTGATATTATACCGTTGAATACTGCCGAGTAAAGCAATATTTTGATAGGATCAATACCAGAAAATGTGATACCAAGCGCTACCAGCATTGAAAATACGATAATCAAATAGAAAGCTTTCGCACTTTTGAAACTACGATATAGACCTTCTTTGAACTTGAATGTTTCGGCTATGGCATATGCACTTGAACCCGCAAGTACTGGGATAGAGAGAAGTCCTGTACCGATGATTCCTATGGCAAAAAGAAAATAGGCATACTCACCTGCAAATGGACGAAGCGCATTTGCAGCATCGGCAGCACTTTCTATATTTGTTATTCCGTTTTGATGCAGTGTTGCTGCACACATAATAATGATAAAGAACATCACCATATTTGAAAAGAACATTCCAGAAGTCACATCTACACGCATCTTTTTGATTTGTTCTGTGTGATCTCCGTGTTTTCTATCTAGAATTCGAATTTTGCCTTCGGCTATTTCTTCTTCGACTTCTTGCGATGTCTGCCAGAAAAAAAGATATGGCGATATGGTGGTTCCTAAAATCGCACATATCAAAATAATTTGTTCTTTGCTCAATACTATGGTTGGTATAAGTGTATTATGTAATACATCTGCCCAATTGATCTGTATAAAGAATACTTGTGCAATGTATGCAAATAATACAAAAGTAATATACTTGATAAAGCGTGCATATACTTTGTATGGCAAAAATACTTGTAATACTACTATCAGTACAGTAAAGAATGCTATATATGCAAAATACGGTATGATTGGAAATAACAATTGTCCGACCTCTCCCATAGCTGCTAGATTTGCACCTATATTGAATGTATTTGCAAGAAAAAGTAGTATCATACATATGTACAATACTTTTTTTGAATATCTAATGCGAATATTTCCAGCTAAACCTCTTCCTGTAACAATACCTATACGCGCGCACATTTCTTGGACAAGAGTCATGAATGGAAATGTAAAAACACTGAGCCAAGCTAGCTGATTGCCGAATTGCGCTCCGGTCTGTGAATAGGTCGCGATACCAGATGGATCATCATCTGCTGCTCCTGTCACCAGCCCTGGTCCAAGTGAATGTATATATCTTTTTAATTTGGGTAGCATATGATTATCTTTTTTTCCATTCTGTTTCTTGTCTGACAAGCAACTCGCCTACTCTATCAGCCTCTGCTAGTATTTCTTCGACGACCTTCTCCGCACGCACACTTTGAGAACCCTTTACTAGTACAATGTCTTCTTTTTCTAAAATAGTTTCTACAAATATACCCGCTTCACTACTTGATTCATATTGAAATATTTGTGAGTCGAGCATTCCTCTTGAAAGAGCACCTTCTGCTATTTCTCGGCTCTTGATTCCGATAGTGACCAGCACATGTGCAGACTCAGCTACTACTTCTCCAATACGAAAATGCTCACTTGCACTCTCCTTTCCTAATTCTGCCATATCACCTAGGACTGCAATTTTTTTGCCATTTGTGTGCAATCCTGAGAGTGTTCGCAGTGCATGCTCTACTGCTTTTGGCGATGCATTGTATGTATCATCAATTATAGTTGTTTTCTTGACACCCCGCAATAGTCTCATACGTCCTTTTGGCTTTGGCTTCATCTCTATCGCTTGTATACCTTCGTGTAGATTGACACCAAAAAGAGTACCGATATATAGAGCGGGTAATGCAGAATATATATGTCCACCACCAAGTACTCCCATGATACGCATCGGCATACTGGTATCACCAAGTGTCACCCGTGCAGAAAGGCCGACTGGATTCTCGGTATCACCTATAACTTCATACAATGTATCTACTGACTCTGCTTTGATATCTGACCAATTCTCAAAACCAAATGATACTTTTTGTACATGCGAAAGTTTTGAAAGCTCATGCGAGTCATGGTCATCGGAAGTGAAAAGTATTAGTCCGTCTCGTTTTGTCGCCTCAACCAAATAGCCTTTCTCGCGAATGAGTTCTGCTCTGTCTTTGAAAAACTCTATATGTACAGGAACCTTTTGGAATTGTGTCACGACAGTGATGTCTGGCTTGAGCCATTTTGAAATACGTTGTATGTCACCTGGGCCGTCAGCTCCAACTTCGAGCACAAGTATTTCTGGGTAGTCTACTTTTACCAAAAGTTGCCATAGTGATTTGACTATAATAGCCAGCCACGCTTTTGGGCTACTCCATCCACTTTCTGCACCAAGTATGGTCAGTGTCACTCCAAATTCACTGTTATAACTTTTGTCACTTTTGCGAACGTGTCTGTGCATAGCAAGAACAGACCCTATTGCATCTTTGGTAGATGTCTTTCCAATGTTGCCTGTGACTGCGATAATCTTTGGTTTATACTTTGCAAGTACAGCCTGTGATTGTAAAGTAAGTATCCAAACAATAATTTTTTTAAGTAAGGCTTTCATGAATACAATAGAGTCTTAAGCTCCGTGACATTTTTTATATTTTTTTCCACTACCACAAGGACACGGATCATTTCTGCCAGCTTTTTGAGTATTGTCTACCAATCCTGTTTCGTCACTTTGGTCTCTATTGGTTGTAACTTGTGCTGCGTCTACTGCTGGTGCAATTGTTCCAGTGAAATTTGCTATAATTTGAGGAAAATGTGGTAGAAGTCCGAGTATGCGAGCTTTGAAATTGGCATCGAAAGAGCGGAACAGCCCGAGTCCTTCTTTTTTGTATTCAACAAGTGGATCACGTTGTCCTACTGCACGGAGTCCGACTGAGCTACGTAGATGATCCATTTGTTCTAAATGGTCTATCCATAGTGTATCTATCATTTCAAGTGCTACAACTCGCAATGCCTTGTACATATCATCAATACTTGTTTCTGATTTTACTTTTTCGATTGCAGCTTTTCCCTCGTCCCCACTTGCTTCTATTTCTGTGATAATACTTTGCAGATATTCAGCATCGGCATACAATATCTTCCTTCGTTTTTCATAAATACTTCTACGCTGTTGATTGAGCACATCGTCATATTGTAATACGTCACGCCTACTATCGAAATGTAGCCCTTCGATTTTGGCTTGAGCACTTTCCAGAGATTTTGAAACCATTTTTGAATTGATTGCTTCGTCTTCTGCAATACCGAGTTTGCCCATCAGATTTTTCACGGTATCTGACGCAAATACCCGCATCAAATCATCTTCGAGTGATACAAAGAATTGTGTCTCTCCTGGGTCACCTTGGCGAGCTGATCGCCCACGAAGCTGATTGTCGATACGACGTGCCTCGTGCCGCTCGGTACCAAGTACAAAAAGCCCGCCCAGTGACTTCACTTCTTCGTATTCTTCTTTTGTTGGTGTTGCACCTCCTAGTTTGATATCTACTCCACGTC
>JBDLSO010000003.1:0-24868 GCA_039799445.1 Candidatus Parcubacteria bacterium
GATTGTTCAATTTTATACTTTTATATCCAAAAAACAAAAACTCGCTTGCGAGTTTTTGTATGGTTGTTTGTTCTGTTCTGTTCTCTATGCTACTTGGTCTGTCCAATAGTAACCCTCTGTCCATTTATATGTTTTGAACCTTGTCCTTTTTTGTTTTTCAGAGAGGTGGGTATACCTTTTGCTATCATTTGATCTGCTTGTGCTTGGGTGATTTTGCCCGCAGCCACATCGGCAGCTAAACGTGCTTTGATTTGAACCTCTCTTGCTGCTTGTAATTTTGCTTTCAATGCATCTGTGGTGAGACCACGCGCTGTAGCAAGTTGATCTATGGTTTTACCAGCTGCTATTTCTGCATCTAAAGTTTGTACACTGATACCAAGTGCTGTCGCTAGCGCTAGTTTGTGCTGTGCTTCATGAGCTACGCGTTCTGCTTTGATCTGATCTGCTTGTGCTTGAGTGAGCTTGCCGGATGTTACTTTGGCTTGTAGATGTGCATCCATAGCCGCAGTATTTTTCATTTGCGCTCCTACAACACCTTGCATGTTTGTCATGCGAGTTCCCATACCTATCTTTGAGTGTGTCATCTGTGCAGTGTCTGCCGAAGCAGTACCAACAAAAGCAATGAGAGCCAGTGCTGGCGTAGCAACAAATAGTGCTATTTTTTTATTTTTTTGATTCATATTATATGTGTAAATCTTTTAGTTAATAACAAGGTGAGCGAATTTTCTCTCACGCCTCTTATTACAATATCCACAGGAATATATTTCAAATGAAATAAAATACTCAAAAATTTGTAATACTATATAGGATGGAAGTATCTGAATCAGAGGCTATACAACAGGTTCAAAATGGAGATGTAAACGCATTTGCTTTTTTGGTGCACTCCTATGAGGCTCGTATCACTAGATACCTCAAAAAATTTCTATATCAAACAGAAGATATCGAAGACATTTTGCAAGATGTTTTTCTCAAAGCATATATGCATATACAAAGCTTTGACAGGACACACTCATTTTCTCCATGGTTGTATCGTATTGCACACAACGAAGCTATAAACTTTTTGAAGAAAAATAAAATAAAAACAGTTTCATTGTTTGATGTGGATACATTATTTCCTCATCCAATAGCAGCGGAGCAAAGCGATATTGAGTCAGAACGTGAGCTTATCAAGAAATCAATCGATACAGTACTAACAGATATTGATATCAAATATAGAGAGATATTACTATTGTATTTTTATGAAGATCTCAGCTACAAAGAGATAGCCCAGACATTACAAATGCCAGTCGCTACAGTAGGTGTACGAATACAAAGGGGAAAGAAACAAGTCGAAGATATACTTAGAAAAAAAGGTTTATATACAGAACTATGACACAAACAAAACAAACAATAGAAGAGAAGATTTTGAATCAGATAAGAGAGCATAATATCAAACAAAAACCAAAATGGCAGTTTGTGTTGCATACTTTTTTTCTGAGTACTATAACATTGGTAGCTTTATTGCTTACTTTGTATTTGGTCGCATTTATTTCACTTATAAGTGATGAACACGAACTTATCAATATGTTTGGACTTGGTCCGCAATTCACACTTGTCTTTTTGAAGGCTATTCCATGGATGCTTATTGGACTGCTGGTGGTTATATTTATTATTTTGCAAATTCTCATTAGATATTTTTCTTTTGCTTATACGCGTTCGGTGCTCGTTACGCTCGCTGCAACTTTCTTGGTTATTGTATGTAGTAACTTGATTTTAGTAACACTTGACCCACGTCACAATATCGCTCGTTTTGGAGAAAGAAGCAATATACCTGTTTTAAGAGAGATGCATAGTACTTTTCGAAATGAAAAACAAAGAGGTGCTATACGTGGGGTTATTGCAGATATTTCTAATACCACTTATACAGTAGAAACAATCAAGGGTTCGACCACTGTGACATTCTTAATCACACCCTCTACTCGTATTCTTTCGCAAGAAAATCTAAAATTGGGGGATGTTGTTTTGGTAGTTGCTTCTCAAGCAGAAGGGTTTCTCCAAGCATCGGTCGTTAGAAACGAAATCAGCCGGAATACAAAAGATGCAAAGACGAAGACTCCTTTGCCAAGGGAAATAAGGCCAAGGCCAGTTGACGGTAATATCTAGCTAAGCAAAACTGTAAAGAATAATTTGATTTGCTATACTGTATATATGTCAAAATATACAGGACTCACACAAGAAGAAGCAGAAAAAAGGTTGCGCATATATGGTACCAATACCATTGTAGAAAAGAAAAAATCAATTTTTATTGCAACGATTGTAGGTGAACTCAAAAATCCAATCATACTTCTCTTAATTGCAGCAGCATTTATATCATATTTACTTGGAGAGCATGCCGAAGCTATTGCAATCGGAGTCGTGGTGATACTAAATGTATTATTTACACTATTTCAAGTATATAAAGCTGATAGTGCTGTTTCTGCGCTCAAAAAGCTTGTATTAACAAATACACTTGTTATTCGTGACGGACAAAATCAGAATATAGCTACGAGTAATCTGGTACCTGGCGATATTGTGTATCTTGAAGCTGGAAGTCGTGTACCCGCCGATATGCGTATACTTGAAACAACTTACGTTCAAGTAAATGAATCAATACTAACAGGTGAAGCTGCATTGATTGAGAAAATTGTTTCAGATGATGCCACAGGACTTCTGTATATGGGTACTATGATAGTGGTTGGACAAGTCTATGCCGAAGTTATCAAGACAGGTACATCGACAGAATTCGGTACCATTGCCGAGCAAATGCGTAGCGTAGATGAAAGCGAAACAAATTTGCAAAAAAAATTAAAAAAACTAACAAAGTTTCTTGGGCTAATCGGGCTGATCGGTGCGGGACTAGTATTCTGTATATCATTTATACAAGATAAAAATCT
The DNA here is from genome assembly GCA_039799445.1 of Candidatus Parcubacteria bacterium. Taxonomy (GTDB): domain Bacteria; phylum Patescibacteriota; class Minisyncoccia; order Phycocordibacterales; family UBA5272; genus JBDLSO01. Next base: position 2,913 of record JBDLSO010000003.1, read on the forward strand.
ATTTGAAAGTTTTCTTTTGACAGTGTCATTAGCAGTTGCTGTTGTACCCGAAGGACTGCCTGCTGTAATGACGGCTATACTTTCTATTGGTGTTGGTAAAATGGCGTCACGCGGAGTGATCATGCGTAGACTTGATGCTATAGAAACGCTCGGAGATATAACCGTACTTGCAACTGACAAGACCGGTACACTCACACAAAATAAAATGTCAGTAGTATCTGTGTGGAACAAAAACACACACCTTAAATCACTCACTGAGAAAGATATATTGACTCTTTCATTTTTATATAATACTAGCGTACGTAGTGTGCCGACTATTGAAGGGAAGAGTGAGTACATAGGTGATCCCACTGAAATAGCATTGAGAGAATATTTTGACACACTTGAAGTATCAGCACATGATATAGCCAAATATGAAGTAATAGAAGAAACTCCTTTTTCAAGTGAAACAAGGACTAAATCGGTATTGATACAAAAAGGTGATACCCAATATGTTTGTATCAACGGTGCACCAGAGATATTACTCGAAAATGCTTATAATATAAGTGCTGAAAAGAAAATCGAACTCGAGCATGAATTGCAGAAATGTGCATCAAAGGGTCTGCGAACTATCGCATTTGGTGTTGGGCATACAAAAGAAACGGTGTATATTATGGGCTTCGTTGCATTACAAGACCCGCTACGTCCAGGTATTTATGATGCTATTTCCGATGCCAAAGATATGGGAATACGTACGATACTTATTACTGGTGATAATCCACTCACTGCAGAGTCTATTGCAATAGAAGCAGGTATCACCACAAAGGAAGGAACATACTTGACTGGAGCAATGATAGAACTTATGAGTGATGAGGAACTTATAAAAGAGTTGAAGAAGGTAACTGTATTTGCTCGTATATCTCCAAGTCAAAAACTACGACTTGTTTCACTGTTGCAAGCAAGTGGCGAAATGGTAGCAATGACAGGAGACGGTGTCAATGATGCTCCTGCACTCAAAAAAGCTGATGTGGGTGTTGCAATGGGTAAGAGTGGTACTGATGTTGCCAAAGAAGCAGCTGATGCAGTAGTAACTGATGATAATTATGTGACACTTATTTCTGGTATTAGTGAAGGAAGGGCGATTGTGAGACGAATTGAGCTTGCGACTACTTTTTTTGTGGCGGGGAATATAGGTGAGTTCTTGTATGTCTTAATTGCTCTTGTGTTTGGACTTCCGATTATATCACCATTGCAAATACTATTTATTAATTTAATTACTGATGCTGTACCCGCGCTCGCACTTTCATTTGCACCTGTTAAAATATATAAGCAAAAGCAAGAAAAAAGATTTACAGGTCTATTACAAATACCAGAGTATATATATATCGCAGTAGCATCTACGATACTTGCCGGTTCTGCTTTGGGTGTTACATTTGTATTTCGAGAGTCCTCAGAGGTCGCCATAACGAGTGCATTTGTAATGCTGATGGTATTACAGCAGATCATGTTGGCAGATATATGGCTAGGTATGATAGAGCATGTCCGTGAGCTTAAAAAGTTGATACATACATCTATACTTGGTGCCATGTCGCTCACAGCAGTTGTTATATTATTTATTTTTAATAATAGATTTTTTGAAAATCTATTTAATCTAACACCTATACCACTTTCAGCCACTATATATTTCTTGTATGCTTTTATTGTATATTTTGCATACATTTGTACTCGCGTAGAGAACACAGCCTAACAAATACCAGAACACTTATATAGCATTTTTGCCAGTAGCTCTTTGCATGATATACTCTATAGTATGAATGCAAATCAAAAGTATGAAAACTCTATATTCTGGATTGACACCGAAAAAATAAGCCCGAATCCGTATCAACCTCGTAGGGAATTCGATGAAGAGCGTCTGCAAGATTTGTCTGAGTCAATACGACAATATGGAATATTGCAACCACTCACCGTCTCTCGTATAGAGATAGAAAAGCCTGATGGCGGTATCAGCGTTGGGTATGAATTAATCGCGGGTGAGAGACGTCTCCGTGCTTCTAAGCTCGCAGGGCTTCCTCAGGTGCCTTGTATTATCCGTGTCGGCGATGATTCGAAAGCTAAACTTGAGCTGGCTATTATTGAAAATCTACAACGTGAAGACCTCAATCCAGTAGATCGAGCAAAATCATTTCAGCGTCTTGCAGAAGAGTTTGACTTGAAGCATCAAGATATAGGAAAGAAGATAAGTAAAAGTCGTGAATATGTGTCTAATACAATGCGACTACTTACTCTTCCACAAGATATTCTAGTTGCGCTTGAACAAGGTCGTATATCGGAAGGGCATACGAGACCACTACTGATGCTTGCAAATAGACCAGAAGAGCAACTCACTTTGTTCAAAGAAATGCTTATCAGAAAAATGACAGTGCGAGAAGCAGAAGGCATAGCGCGTAGAATTGCATTTGATAAAGTGCGAAAGAAAGACAGATTCTTTGATCCAGACATTGCAGATATGGAGGGGCGACTAGCAGAGTCACTTGGTACTCGGGTACATATAGAGAAAAAAGAAGTAGGAGGAAAAATACTGATTGATTTCTTTTCGTACGAAGAACTTCAAAATATCTTGACCATGCTTGAACGAGAACAATTTGCAAAGAGCAAAGTATTGAAAGATATACAAGAATCACCAATCAAGAAATATGAAGCAATACCTGCTTCTATAATTCCAACTTCGATTGTAGCAGAAACAATGATAGATACCAGAGTATCAAATAGTGTAGACGAGGGTACAGTGAATATAGTACAAGACGATAGAATAAGTACACCAGCAACATATACTCATAGTGGTGATGTAGGTATTGTATCTGAGAATATGATAAATACTATACCCCAGACCAAAAGTGATATGCTACCAAATACATTTGAGCCTAATATGCCTACTGCGTTTGAATCAACACAGGTAGCAGCACACGAGCCGAATCTACTCGCAGTCTTCACAGAAGAACTTCCAGAAGTGCATGTAGCAGAGCTACCAAATACGTACAGTGCACAACTACCAAGTACGGATATGTTAGAACTTGATGTTGCAGTCGATACAGTAGCACCAGAAGAGAAGCCTGCGTATATACTCGATGACAGAACCAAGCAAGAAACGAGAGCTGCAGAAGATGATGACGATATATATAATATCAAAAACTTCTCGCTCTAAATTCAAAAAGCACCCTGCGGGTGCTTTTTGATGTTGTTATGAGAGTTGATGCTCAATGAGAGTTTGATAGTGTTCTGATGATTTAAGTAATTCTTTGTGTGTACCTTCGGCTACTATTGTACCTTTGTCCATTACTATAATTTTGTCTGCATCACGTACTGTTGAAAGTCTGTGAGCAATGATGATAGTGGTGCGTCCTTTCGAAGCTTCATCGATTGCTTCTTTTATGTAACTTTCATTTTCACTGTCAAGTGCTGAAGTAGCTTCGTCAAATATCAGTATCTCTGGGTTGCGGATAAGCGCTCTCGCGATACCAACGCGTTGTTGTTCACCACCAGAGAGTTTCACCCCACGTTCACCAATCACTGTACCAAGCTGTGCATCGCCCAAACGGCTGTAAAACTGTGTTATGCGGGCCTTTTTCGCCACTTCGTGCAACTCCTCGTCGCTTACTGTTCTAGTCACTCCAAGCAGTATATTGTCTTTGATACTAGTATCAAAAAGATCGACATGTTGCCCAACGTACCCAATATGGGAACGAAGAGATTGATAATCAAAGTCGCGTAGTTCAGTATCACCAATTTTGATTGATCCAGTGCTGTAGTCATATGAGCGAAGTAGTAGTTTTACAAGTGAGGATTTACCACCACCAGATACTCCAACGAGAGCTACTTTTTGACCAGTTGCAATATGCAGTGAGATATTGTGCAGACTAGAATCTTTTGCGTTTTTGTATGTGAGCCCAACGTCCTTGAATACTATGTCACCAGGTACAAAGGGTGTATCGCCGCCTTCTACAAAAGTTGGCTCAGTATCAATAATATCTAAATACTTTTCAAGCTCAACAAAACGAAGCGGAATTTGGCGTAGTGCTTGGACTATTCTCTGTATACCATCATACACATCGTTCATCCATCTCCAAATTGCAATTATTGCTCCTGCGGTGATACTACCAACTAATGCAAGTCTAAAAATAATAATATATGAGATACATCTGCTACTGAGCATAAGTAAGTTTCTCCTATGTCCATGGATAATACTTCCTGAAAATGTAAAGATGCTATGTTCAAGTATAACCATCCTTTCTTTTAGATATTTTTGTAAGTATACTTTCTCAGCAGCTGATGTTTTTATCAAGGGTAAGTGTTGAAATGCTTCTGTACGCACTTTTTTTTGAGTATCCCAATTATTGATATTTTCTCGTATCAGTGGTCGGTGCTTTTCAGAGAATCTATTTGACCAAACAATAACTATACAAAGTGTTATAAAACACCACAAGGCAACTACAGGAGAATAAAATGCGATTGCTATTAAACTAAAAATAGTTTGGGTTGCAATTGGTAGAAGGTTTAGCAACAATGTTTCTATTATATTCTGAGCAGAATTCTCGCCTCTATTAATCGTTTGCAGTTTTATAGCAGAGTGGTCATCTGTGTATTGTGATATGGTAAGTTTAAATATGTTTTTGAATGAGTATTCTTCAAGATATTGCTGAATAGCATTTTCTAAATAACGTATTTTATTAAGTCCAGCAAATAAACTAATCCTATTTGAAATTATACTAATAATTGGATAGAGTATTGCAATATATATAAGTATATTAACTTCTTTACTTATAATCGCATCGAGAGCTTTTGCCATTATGAGTACGATAAAAATATTAATTGCTTGTATTACAATAGTAGTTCCTAACTGAAAGTAAAAATGCTTATGAAATGGCTTGAGTAGTTTCCATAAGCGTAGTATTGTTGGTAAGTATTTTTGCATATAGGTAACAGTATATATAGATAACAGAAAAATACTAGACTATTATTGAAAATCATTTTATGCTACACTGTATATACAAGAAACAAACAAAGAGCCGCCCGAAGGGCGGCTCTTTGTTTATTTGATACAGTATTTAGATATTATTTGGTTTTGAGTGTGCTGTATATATCTTCAAGTGCCCGTACTGCGTCTCCAGCAGCGATGTTGTTTTGGTGATAGAGTACATCGGTACAGTCACCAGCCGCCCATATGCCAGCTACGCTCGTTTTTTGAGTGCGCGGATCTATGACCACTTGTCCAAAGTCAGTTAATTTTACTATACCTTGTGCAAATGAAGTTGCGGGGATTTGACCAATTTCCACGAATATACCGGTAGTTGGAATTGTAATATCGGTATTTGTTGTCGTATCAGTGTATACAAGACCTTCTACAAATACACTACCAAGCACTTCTTTTGGTATAGCGTTTGTTATAATTTTCATTTTTGGATGGGCACGCAATTTCTCTACAGTGATAGCGTCAGCACGGAACACATCGCTACGGTTCAAGAGTGTCACAGAGTTACAGTATGCAAGTAGTTGGGCAGCAGACTCAAAACCTGCATTACCACCACCAACCACTACCACGTCTGCACCTCCAAATAGCGGACCGTCACAACTCGCACAATAGGTCACACCTTTGTGTTCAAATGTGTCAGAGCCTGGGATACCAAGTTTGCGACGTGCTGATCCTGTTGATATGAGTATTGCCTCACCAACATGAGTAGTTCCATCATCACATGTCACTATATGTCCTTCATCAAAGGCGGTGAGGGAAGTGGCATAGCTACCACTGTGTATAGTAAGGAATTCACCTCTGTATTCCTCGACATGAGTTTGAAAAGAAGTAGCCAAATCCGCACCACTTATATGTGGGGTACCAATCCAATTTTGGATATCGTCAGAAACTATAGACTGACCACCCCATTCTTTGAGTATGAGTAGTGTTCGCAATTGTTTACGTGCAGCATATACAGCCGCCGCCGCTCCTGCAGGACCACCACCGATAATTATAAGTTCGTAAGGCATATTTTTAAGTAATTGTTTTTAGTCTATCTAGTATAACACAGAGAAGTAGAAGGAAAAAATAAAAGAAAAGGCGCTAACAGCGCCTTTTCTTTTATTTTTTCCTTCGTAGGAATGCTGGTACCGCACTCCAATTATCATCGTCATCATCATCGTCTGTAACGAGATTCAAGACTTCTTCTTTTTTTGCTTCTTCGGTTTTGACAAATTTGTCTGACCTTCTCACTATGAGCGGCTCTTCGGGTAATGAGTTATTTATTTGTCTGCGTTCTGCTCTGTCTACTATGAGACTCTCTTGTCTGTCGTCAGCGATTGGTTTTGGAGTATCAGAGAATAAACTTTTCTTTGGTGAGATATTTTGATTTGGGAAGCCAGTCGCGATGACAGTTACTTGTAATTCGCCTTTTTTGATTCCTTCAATAGTATTGTATCCAAATATTACTTTAGCATCTTTATCTATATGTTCTGTGATTACCCTTGAAGCATCTGCTATCTCTGGCATAGTTAAATCAGCTCCACCAGCTACAACATAGAGTACTCCTTTTGCATTATGTATTGATACATCGAGCAGGGGTGAATTGATAGCCATATTTGCCGCGTCTTTTGCACGGTTCTCACCAGTGGCACGTCCAACACCCATCAATGCTGTTCCAGCATCTTGCATCACAGCTCTGATGTCTGAAAAGTCTACATTTATCTTGCCGGTTGTAGTAATAAGCTCAGAGATGCCTTCAACTGCTTGTCGCAATATTTCATCGCACATAGCAAAACCATCTCCAGCTGGTGTATTTTTGTCTACTAGTGAAAGTATTTTATCGTTTGGAATAACGATTAGTGCATCGACTGATTGTTCAAGTTCTGAGAGTCCACCATCGGCTATCTTCATACGAGTATTTCCTTCAAAGAAAAAAGGTTTGGTAACTACTGCAACAGTGAGTATACCTTGATCTTTTGCAATACGAGCAACCACAGGTGCTGCACCAGTTCCAGTGCCTCCACCCATACCACAAGCGATAAATACCATATCTGCCCCTTTTATTGATTCAGCTATTTCTTCTTTAGTTTCTTCTGCAGATTGTTTACCAAGTTCTGGATTCATGCCTGCACCTTGACCTCGTGTTACACTTTTTCCTATATGTATTTTTCTACTTGCAAGTGAGTGATGTAAATCTTGCACATCGGTATTGATGGCTATGAATTCTACTCCTTTTACTTTGGAGTTGATCATATGATTGATTGCGTTTTTTCCTGAACCACCAACTCCAACAACTTTGATTCGAGCGAATGCTTCAATTTCTGGGTTTACTTTTGCCATAGATGAATTTATTTGGATTATACTTAAATATACTATCTAGTATAACATAAAATATAATTCTTGCTGTGTATAATGCAATATAATCCCCAAATACAAGCTTTGCTGTATTTTAGGGCAATAACTGTTCAAGTATTCCTGAAAAAGACTTTTTTGCTTGTTTCATTATCTCTTTGAAACCTCCAGTTTTTGGTGCACCAGCTGTATCTTCAAGCATGGTGAGTCCATATGCAACAGACCATGACGCGTCACGTAGTTTGCCTTTTGAAATAGTATGTATATCTGCATTTGCAATACGAGCTGGTATCTTGAGCGAATTTTTGGCTGATAAGTCAAGATTTGTAATAAAAGCACTGCCACCAGTAATAATAATTCCAGCAGGGAGTAGTCCACTACGGTTTACTTTTTTGAGTTGATTATCGATAAGTTCAAATAAATCGTGTAAGCGAGCATTTATAATTTCGTCTAATTTCTTTTTTGAGAACCCTGTTGTTTGTTTTCCGATTTTGATACTCTCGGCATCTTCAAGCGTCATCTTCAGTCCAAGGGCAATATCGTTGGTTATATCTGTTCCACCAATAGGGAACACATGTAGTGCGATAGGGGTATTGTTTTCAAATACAATCATCGACATGGTCTCTGCACCAATATTTACCAATACACATCCTGCATTTTTTTGTTTTTTGTTGAGCGCTACAAGACTAGCAGCAACAGGTGCCGCTATCACGTCAGCAACTTCGACTCCAAGATCTTCTACTACTGAAATGAGATCATTTAAATGTTGTTCTTGTGTTATTACAAACAATGTATGGACTTCAAGTTTGTTACCAATTCGCCCAATAGTTCTACCGAGCACCTCTTCTCCATCTAGTTTGAATTTTGTCGGTATTACATGTATTACTTTTTTGTTTGGAGTTACTTTGAGTTCTTTCTCTGAAAGCGCCACAACTCTATCGATGTCGACTGAGGTGACTTCATTTTCGGCGCGTGAAATAGCGATAGTCGCGCTACTTGTTGTTGATTCTAGGCTAATACCGCCTACAGAAAGTACAGCACTTTTGATTTGTATTTTTGCAGATCTCTCTGCTTCTTGTAATGCTCGTCTGATACTTTTTCGTGCTTCGTCAGAATGCAGTACATAGCCATGACGTAGACCAGACGAAGGCGCTATGCCTGTGCCAAGTACCGTTGGGAACGGATCACCCTCAATCCATTCTGCTATGACTACTCTGATTGCTTGTGTTCCAACGTCTATACCGGTTGTGATGCGACTTTTCATAGGTATAGTATAGCATGACTATTCTGAATATAGAATATAGAATTTTGAATTAAGGCTACAATATGTTGATTTTGAGTAGTACAGTCGTGTTCAAAGCATGGAAATGTACTCATGTTATTTTTATATCAAATCAGCATTCGGAGTGACTTTCAATATTCTGAGCAAGCAGCATTATAGCAAAAGAGGAATTATTTAAAATCGGTCGATAAAGGCAGCTTTTTATGAGAATTTCTTTATATATTTTTCTTCTAATCTATCCATCTCCTCACCATGATCATATCCTTTGAGATGTAGTAGTCCGTGTACTAGTATATGTAAGAGAAATTCATCGTAACTTTTCTCAAAGAGAGGTGCGTCACTTCGAACTTTTTTCAAGTTTATAAAAATATCACCAGAGGTATCAGTGTAGGGGAATGATAGAACATTGGTCGGATAGTCTTTTTGTCTGTGGGTATTGTTGAGGGTGCGTGACTCAGCATCATTTACAAATGCTATACAAAGCTCATATTTCTTGCCAAGTATTGTATGCGCAAGTTCTACAAAAGGCAAGCTGGGAAGCTTGCCTTTTGTTTTGCGTATCACTGAAATATGTTCTGTATCAATACGCATAAGGTATTATCTACGTTTTTTTTTCTCTACTAGCTTACCTAGTTTCTTAAGGCGATTGTACTCTTTCTCACCATTGAGTTTTTTCATTTTACCTTTCTTTACTTTAAGTGATGATAATTCACGAGTGTTGTATCGCAAACTACGTACTCTTGGAAGAATCCCAGCTTCTTGAACACGTTTTTGAAAACGACGAAGCACGTTCGCTGGGTTTTCGTTTGCGTTCTTTTTAATTTCGATATTAGTGTTTGTACTCATATGGGGATAATTCTAACATATATGGAAGAATTATTCAAGCTATTTCTGTATTCTAATGTAATTTTTTGATGTATTCACTTAATTCTGTAATCTTGACAGTATCTTGAGAGCGGTTCTCCATATTGCGAACTATTACTTCGCCAGCCATCGCTTCTTTTTGCCCAAAGAGTAGGGCATAAGGTACCCCCATTTTTTCTGCAATAGCAAGCTGACTGCTGAGTGAGTCTTTTGAAAGTGATTGCTCCATTGGTATTTTAGCTTTTCGCAATATTTCGATAACAGATAGACTCTTTAGTCTTGCTTCAAGTCCTAAATGTATGAAGTAGACTTTCGGTTTTCGTAATATTCGCGGGCACATTTTTTTGCAATCACTCATGAGCATTATACGTTCAAACCCCATACCTGTACCTACACCAGGCACTTCTTTTTTACTACCAAGTCTTTTGGCCAAATAGTTATAGCGTCCACCGCCAGTTATGGTTATTTCTTTTTGAGTACCATTTTCGTCGGTGTCTGTTTTAATGACTTCAAAAACTGTATGGGTGTAGTAGTCAAATCCACGTACAAGAGAATTATTGATACGATATGTAATATTCATTTCTTCTAAGTATTCTAATACTTCTTTGAAATGAGCCTTGGCATCTGGGCTCAAGTATGCGATTGATGTCGGAGCAGCATCTTTGTATGGTTGGCATTCTTCGCTTTTGCAATCAAGTAGTCTCAGTGGGTTTACTTTCAGACGTTCGCGACAGTCAGTACAGAGTTTGGTTTGAAACTTTTTATAGTAGGTGCTGAGCTCTTTGATATATTTAGTACGACTATCTTTGTCACCCATTGAGTTGATATCGACAGTTAAATCTTTGAATCCATATTCTTCTAATATATCTATTAAAGTACGAATGATAGTTGCGTCAGCAATACTTTTTTCCGTACCTATTATCTCCAAGTCGAATTGTTTGAATTCGCGAAGTCTACCTCGTTGTGGACGTTCATGACGAAAGCAAGAACCATAACCATACACCATAACCGGTTGAGGTAGTGATTGCATACCGTTTTCAAGGTATGCACGCATAATAGGTGCAGTGAATTCAGGACGAAGAGTAATATGATCACCGCCACGTGTTCTGAAACTGTACATTTCCTTATCTACTATATCCGTTCCTTCACCAATAGTACCTGTGAATACCTCTGTACGTTCAATCATTGGTACGTCAAGTGGTTTGAATCCGTAGTATATTGCTATTTCTTGAGCTTTTTCAAACATTCCTTGATATTGATAATAATCACTTCCTTCGATATCACGAAATCCTTTGAGTCTGGTTGGTATTTCCTTTGGTGTCTGCACAGGTTTCTTTGTAGTCCCAAGGGTTACTTTTGTATTTGCTACTTTTTTTAATTTTTCTAACATAATATATGTATTTTATTCTTCAAGGTTTTTTATTCCGAGGGTCTGTATTCCTGCTGGGAAAATACCAATTTGGTTAAATGGAAATAGTCTGATAAGAGCACGTCCCGAAATAAACTCTTTATCAAGTGGTCCCCATGCGCGTGAGTCGAAACTATGGGGCCTATTGTCGCCCATAACGAAATACTCTTCGGCTGCGAGTGTTACTACTTTTGAATCATTTGCAGAAACATTTTGTACAAATGATTCGTTGATGTGAACTTTGTTACCATCAACTTTTGTTACTGTCGTTTTGCCATCGAGTATTGTGACTGTTTCACCTGGAAGCCCAATCACTCTTTTGATAAAGTATTTTTTTGGATCACTTGGATACTTGAATACAATCACTTCGCCACGCACTGGGTCTTTGAAGAAATAGGTTAATTTGTCGACAAGAAGATAGTCGTTTGTTTCAAAGTTTGGAGACATTGAAGCACCGTCTACGAGGAATGGTTGCACTATAAATACTCTAATAATGAGCCAGAGTATAAATACAGTTGCTATGAAGCGTATTGCTTCGATGGTATTTTTTTTTGTTTCAGACATATATGAATCTATTGTATCTTAAATGCACAACACTACGCAAGAAGCGGGTCTATGATAGAATACTATGTATATGAAATTTCTTTATTTTGGACTCGGAAACCCAGGTGAAAAATATGAGCATACTCGTCACAACGCCGGTCGTATATTACTCGACGTTGTTGCAGAAAGACAAGAGGGAATGGTAGAAGCTAGTAATCAAAGTAGAAAAGTGATTACTAAAAGCTTTGTTCTTGCTGGTAGCGAAGTGATGTGTATCACACCACTTTCTTTTATGAATGTTTCAGGAGGTATTGTAAAAAGATACCGTGATCCCGAGCATATGTTGGTGATAGTATATGACGATATAGATTTACCACTCGGGGAACTCAGACTTTCGTATAACAAAAGCGGTGCAGGACACAATGGTATACTCTCAGTCATAAAAAGTTTGGGTACACAAAAGATAGTGACATTACGTGTCGGTATATCACCACGCGACAGTATGGGGAATATTCGTCGTCCTCTTGGGCAAGCTGCTATACAAAAATTTGTCTTGGATGATTTTTCATATGATGAGATGAAAATACTCAAAGGGTTAGCGGTGCAAGTAGAGAAAATTATGGCACTGCTTCATACCAAAGGACTTGAATACACACTTTCGACATATAAGAATAAACAGTAAAAATTTGATAAGTCAAGTATATTGATTAATTAAAATGCGATATACTGTTTTCTATAGATAAAGTATATATATCATATGAAAAAACAAACAAAAACTATATTAGGAATAGTACTTGTATTAGCACTTGCGGGTATTGCATTTACATACTTAAAGGCACCAAGTAAAACAGATACAAATACTATTACAAAAGCCAATAGCGCATTACCAGCAATTACGGATGGAGACTGGCAGAAAAAAGGTAATACAGAAGTTACACTTGTTGAATATGCAGATTTTCAATGCCCAGCTTGTGGTTCATATGCTCCGCTCGTAAAGAGATTGCAAGATACATATGCTGGTCGTGTGACATTTGTATTTCGACATTTTCCACTTGGCATGCACATCAACGCACTTCCAGCATCACTAGCAGCAGAAGCAGCAGGTGCTCAAGGGAAATTCTTTGAGATGTCAGACAAATTATTCGTAGGACAAACTGAGTGGTCAGATTCAAAAACCCCAAATGATATATTTGTTCGTTATGCAACTGAGCTTGGACTTGATATCGACAAATTCAAAGCAGACATAGTACGAGAAGATTTGAAACAAAAAATTGCTGATTCGTATAAGGGTGGTGTCAAGGCAAAAGTAACAGGTACACCAACGTTCTTTCTAAATGGTGAGAAGCTAACAAACCCTAAAGGTGACACACTTGAAGAAGTATACGTAGGATTCACTAAATTGATAGACGCAAAGCTCGGAGTAACAAACGCTCCAGTTGTCAGTACCAGTACTGCTCAATAACTACAAACTAATACCTAAAAATTAAACCATTATTATGATAAAAGACTTTTTTGTTAAGAAAATGCTTGAAAAGCAACTTGCTGGTATGCCCAAAGAGCAGCAAGAAATGATTATGACAGCAATGAAAAACAATCCAGCATTGTTTGATAAAATAGCAAAAGAAACAGAAGCAGAAGTAAAAGCTGGCAAAAATCAAATGTATGCAGCAGTGGGCGTGATGAAGAAATATCAGAAAGAATTACAAGAAGCTATACTTAAAAAATAATATATGCAAAACACGTTTTTAGAAATTTTTGTTCAACTGTTCTCAATTGTAGATGGTCTCTCAGTATCGCTTATACTTGGTTCAGTAACAATACTTGCGATACTTGAAATTACTCGCAAAGTAGAAAAAGAAAGAGAGGTTGCTACTACAATGGCTGTACTTTGGTTTGGGGTGCTTGTACAAGTTGTATATAGAGGTATAGACTTGGTTATCACTTCAAATATGCTGATGAACAAAGATATGCAACTCTCAGACCTCTCTCCTGTATACGGTATATCGCTCCTGCTTACAATAGCATCAGTAGCTATGTTTGTGCTATATAAGAAAAATAAAATAGATGTACCATTGTTCATGTTTGCACAGACAGCAGTATGGTATACATTATTTATTTTAAGTCAATTAGTGTCACGTACTGACAGTATAGCTACTATGAATCTTGGTGCATTGATATTACTCAGCATTGTGCTCGTCGTTGTACTTATTTTAGTACTAGATAGTTATAAGCGATATTTTCTTAAAAAGAAACATAAATAATCACAAAAAGCAGCTTGTCGGCTGCTTTTTGTGATATACTTTTTGTATGTTATCACCTGAGAAAAAAATAAAAATAGTAACGGTAGGTGGTGGTTCTGGCGGGTTTGTTATAGATAGAGGTCTTTCGCAATATTTCGATAATCTAGTCTCTGTCACAACAAGTTTTGATTCTGGGGGATCTTCGGGAGTGCTTCGAGATGAGTTTGGAATATTGCCTCAAGGTGATATACGCCGTCGTATACTTGCACAATCACATACAGACACGCAAGTGCTCAGAGAGCTTTTTTCATATCGTTTTGAGCAAGAAAAAAGCTCACTACATGATCACAGTTTGGGTAATCTGATTCTCACAGCCGCAACAAAGATATGGGGTAATCAAGAAGGGATTGATACAATAGCTAAACTATTTGGCGTAAAGGGTCGGGTGCTCCCTGTATCGTTTGGGAACTCTGATTTACAGATTATACTTTCAGATGGCAATATCATAACAGGTGAGACACAGATAGATACACGCGATATGTATGATTTACGAACAATAGCTCAGATTAGATTAACTGAGAATGTCTTTATAAATAAAGAAGTACAGGATAGTTTACTCTCAGCTGACTATGTTATTTTGTGTCCAGGAGACTTTTATACTTCACTGATTCCAAATTTGATAACATCAGGATTTACAGAAGCAATAAGTCAAAGTAAAGCTGAAATATTATATTTTCCGAACTTTATGACCAAGGCATCAGAGACTGCAAATTTTACGCTTCATACATTTGTCACTACATTAGAAAAATATTTAAAAAGACATATTGATTATATTTTTGTGGACTCAAATAAAATCTCAGATCGAATTTTAGATACATATAAAACGAGAGAAAATGCAGAAGTAGTGGCTCTAGATATGGATTCTGATACAAGAGTGAGGTACGTTGATTTACAAAATACCGACAATAATATTTTGCGTCATAGTTCAGAGCTATGTGCAAAAGCGGTTCTCAATCACATATACAAAAAAGTTTTTATATGGGATCTCGATGATACTATTTTCCAGTCTAGTACAAGTATAGATATTATAAAAAATAACTCTGAAATATTTTGTTACAATAATGTTAAAGAAGTCTTAGAAAGTACTCACTTTGAACATATTTTAGTTACTGCTTATACGTATGGGAGTGTAGAATTGCAAAATAGAAAAATAGACTCTCTTGGTATTAGGCATTATTTTAAGGATATATATGTGTGTACAAATACTGAGGAAAAAGAACAAATCTTTGCTCGCATTATAAAAGAATCAAATGCCAGTAATGCACACATATATGTTATAGGTGACAGACATGATGCAGAACTTTTGTACTCAAAAAAACTCGGATTGAAAACAGTTTGTGTTGGTATCGAAAACGGCAAGTATTTGAATAAAGAAAAGCATACAGAATACGACTATGTTGTTGATACTGATAGTGATTTTTTAAAACTACTTCAACTCTGATAGGAAAAGACAAAAGACAACTTTTCTGCTATACTAGGCTTATTATGTCACTATCAATCGGAATCGTAGGTCTCCCTAACGTGGGGAAAAGTACACTTTTTAATGCTTTGACTCGGCAGTCAGTTCCTGCACAAAATTATCCATTTTGTACTATTGATCCATCTGTGGGAGTTGTTGCTGTGCCTGATGAGAGACTTTATAAACTAGCTGATTTTTCTAAAACTAAACGAACTATACCTGCTGTAGTAGAGTTTGTTGATATTGCAGGTCTTGTCAAAGGTGCTTCTACAGGTGAGGGACTTGGCAACAAATTCCTCTCACATATACGTGAGACCGATGCTATAGCGCAGGTAGTACGAATATTTGAAGATGATAAACAGATACATGTGCATGGTGGAGTTGATCCACTTTTTGATATTGAAGTGATCAATATGGAACTGATACAAGCAGATATCGAGACCGCAAAGAAACGCATCGAAAGTGTCTCACGTGATAGTAAAAGAGGGAACAACGAAGAAGCTGTTAAAAAACACGCAGCATTAGACAAAGCTTTATCGGTACTTGAAGCTGGGAAACTTGTTTCACTCGCTGGTCTTACAGATGAAGAAAAAGAATATATCAGAGACGCTCATTTGATCACCGCGAAGCCTATACTTTTTGTACTTAATAAAAAAGCAGGAGGCAAAAACCTAGATGAAATGGGTGATAAAAGATTTAGCAAATTGGTCGCATATATCAAAGAAAGTGGTGCAGAGTATTGTATCGTGGACGCCAAAATAGAAGACGAGCTCAAAGATTTCGAAGGAGATGAACGTGCGATGTTTGCAACCGAACTTGGACATACAGGTGGTGATGGTATTACAGATCTGATTACCGCTGGTTACAAACTGCTTGGTCTTGAAGTATATTTCACCACAGGAGTAGAAGAGACACGCGCATGGACTATCAAAAAAGGAAGTACTGCACCGATAGCGGCTTCTGCGATACATACAGATTTTCAAAACAAGTTCATTCGCGCTGAGGTGGTCTTTTGGAAAGACTTACTAGATGCAGGTTCATATGCTGAAGCTAGGGGCAAGGGTAAAGTTCGCACAGAAGGAAAGGAATATATTGTGAAGGATGGCGATGTGATGGAGTTTAAGATATAGAATATTTTTCCTACTACTTTAAAAAACCACAGAATAAAATATACATTGCGCTAGTTTTTTAGAACAAAGGGAAGAAAAACCCTTATTTTACTTGACATTTTTAAATTAATAGTATATAATATTGTAATGAAAATAACTAATTATGTGCATAAAAAACCCACCGAAGAAAGTTTTATAAATTGGATTAACGGTTATCCAGAAACTTATCACCCAGCTGACAGAGATAGGTTTTATACTTTTGTTAAAACTGTATGTAGATACAACTCTTCGAATTGGAAAAATGGTGATTTCCTTAAAAAAAAAATTTTAGAAATTAAGTCAAATTTTAATAAAAATAAACTCGAAAATATTTTAGAGGAGTATGAATCTCTTATATCGTTTTACGATACAAAGTATTTGCCAACCGATGAAGATAGATCAAGTGAAGACGATGTAAATGATAGTCTTCATTATTATGAAGTAGATGTCATCAAAGGAAAAATAGTTATGACTATAAAAAATAAATTTTAAATATATAATACTTATCTTACATAATACAAATATAAGGAATTGTCTTTCTTAAAAACCATCTTGTGAGTTCTATATATAAGCATCACTCATTTTTTTAATAAGTAAATATTTCTGCTAAATATAACGCAGTATAGGTGACTCATAGTTCAATGGGGGATTTTATACAACAACAAATATTTGTATTATCTTCACTCATTTAAAGTATTCAAAAAAATAATACAATAAAATATTCATTTTATCTAACAGTATTTAATAAGATTGTATCCTGTTGTAACTATTACTATTTTATATTATTGTATAATTAGTTCTAAAACAAGAAGGGAGAGAGAGGTGGTGCACATCTTAATAAGAAATGAAAAAGTCGTCAAGCTTGATGCAAGTAGGACAATTTTCTTTACAGTTTTTCTATCTTTGATTAAAGATAAGAATAATAACTTCAAAGAATCAGAGAAGCTCACTCAACTAGATATTTGTCCAAACAAAATTATTATAAGTCGGCAATTTGGACCATTTTATTTGAGAATGAAAATTTCAGATAAAATAATCGTTGCTTGCAAAAAATTCTTCACAGAATATTTTGCAAAGGAAAATAGTGTGTTCGATTGCTATGCTTTTGTCAATTTGATTGATGAAATTCAACCACATCTTGTTTCGAAGGCACGCTTGTATTGGGATTTTGAAGAGATATCAGAAAACCAAATACGCCGAGGTGATAGACTGCTTTTGTCTAAAGGATCTCGACACTTCAAACATGCTTTTGTTGCCCTGACTCCAAAATTGGGAATCTCTGTATATGGTGCGGGTGGTGATATTGAGTTCTCGGATATCAGTGATATGATTCGGGACTTCTCAGCCGATACTATATATAGAGTCACGAAGAAAATAGACAGCACACCTAGGTCTTAGACTGGGTGTGTTTTTTTATTGCCTAGAACTTAAAACTACAAACATAAAACTATTCTTGCTATACTACTAGTATGTCAGACAAATTCAAAGCAGTGTGGGTATCACATAGTTCAATGGGGGATTTTATCAAATGCCCGCGATTGTATTATCTTCATAATGTCTATAAAGATCCGAAAAGTGGCAACAAAATTGCAGTTATATCACCGCACATGTCACTCGGTGTAGCAGTGCACAATGTACTTGAAAACTTGGTGAATTTTAAAACCGAAGAAAGGTTTGATAGAGACCTCTTTGCTGATTATGATACAAACTGGAAAAAAGTATCAGGTAAAATCGGTGGGTTTGAAAGTGATATGCAGGAAGCAGAATTCAAAGAACGTGGTAGAGAGATGATACAAAAAGTAATAGAGAATCCTGGACCACTAGCACGACTGACGATAAACTTTTATAAAGGAGATTTTTTACCGAACTATTGGCTAAATGGCGAGGATGATAATATTATACTCTGTGGTAAAGTAGACTGGATAGAATATCTGCCAGATGGCACATTACGGGTGATAGATTTCAAGACAGGTAAACACGATGAGAAAGAGGGCTCACTGCAATTTCCGATATATCACTTGCTATTACACAATCTCCAAAAAAGAAAAGTAAGTTCGGCTGCGTACTGGTATATAGATCGTGATACTGAACTCACCGAAGCGACACTTCCAAGTATAGAGGAGTCTTTTCGTATGGTTTACGAAGTTGCAAAGCAAGTAAAAAATGCACGGGAGAAAAACGAATATCTTTGTCCAAAAGGAAAATCGGGGTGTGTACATTGCGCGCCATATGAAAAGATACTCGCAGGTGAGGCGGAGTATGTAGGTAAGGGCGAATACAAGCAGGATTTGTATATTATTTAATAAGCTTGTGTCCGTGCTGTATTCAAACCAAAAAAGAGGCCCGGCTTCTTTTTTGGTGTATTTTATTTTTCTGATTTCTCATGATCGCTCATTTCTTCAAGATCTTCCGAGATTTCTTCGATATCTTCTGTAATCTCTTCCATATCTTCTTGTATCTCCTCCATATCCTCTTGGATTTCCTCGATATCTTTTTCGATACCTTCAATATCTTCTGATATTTCTTCTAGATCTTCTGATATCTCCTCGATGTCACGCTCAACTTCGCGTAGTTGTAATGTGTTTTGATTGACTGACATTTGAATAAAAATAGCTAGATATATTGCTTCGAGTGAAAGTATAGTAGTGAGCACTAGTAATACGCGTTCTAGACTGACACCAAAGAGTACAAGTGAAAAAGCGGTGATAAATACGATTGTATGAATAATCAGAGACTCAACAGAGCCAATGGATTTAGTAGCTCGCATAGAAAGTTTCTCAAGGCTGACTTTTCTTGAATCTTTTTTTCGAGATTTCTTTTTAACGACTTTAGCTATTGGCTTTGTAGATACCTTTACTTTTGTCTCATTTTTGTTAGTAATTTTTGAAGCTGTCATATTACTATTAGTATACTTTATTTCAGCTCATATGTCATACATAGTAGTTACATATGAAGTAGTAATATGTATGAGTTTGCACCGAAGACTTAAAACTCAGAGCTTACAACTACCCATGTCACTATCTTTATATATAATTGTTATATATACTATAAGGTGTCACATAACAATCATTTACAATATATATGGCTATTATTTTCGGGACTTTGATTTCCCTCATACCACTCACAATCTTGTTCCTCATCGGCTTCGCTGTTTTCTCTGCACTTAAAAAGAAAGAGCAAGGTGGAATAGAAAGCAAACCACAAGCAGTAGATATAACATACTATATCTTGATGTTTGTCTCACTTGTAGCATCGCTTGGCGCTATTATCGGGATATTGTTTGCTGCTATTAACCATCGATTCAAAGATGTACTTGAGCTCGGTAATTACTATAATGAACTTTCAGTTGGTGATGATGTACGAATATCGGTTGCAGTACTTTTTGTACTCTTTCCTTTGTATATCGTTTTATCTTTGTTGCAAGTAAAGCGTATTAAACTTGATATAGAGCGTGTGAAATTAAATATTAGAATGGTGTATACATATGCCATAGTGCTTGTCACTTCGCTTACAATTGTGGGAAATTTCATTTATATTATTTACAACCTCTTATCGGGTGAAGTCTTGGTTAGATTTGTGCCTAAGTCACTTATACTGTTGGTACTGGCGCTCTTTGTGCTTGGGTATCATATATATCTATTGAAGCGTGATTATACCAAAAAGTCACAGGTAGGACTTGTTTTTATGATAGCGAGTATTTTGCTTGCTGTGGGTAGTGTTGCATACGGTATTGCAGAGACAGGTACACCAGCTGAAGTACGCGCGCGTAAGATGGATGACAAAAGACTACAAGATCTTTCTCTGATTCAGCAACAAATATTGCAAAAATGGCAGAAAGATGGCGTGTTGCCAAATGAACTTGGTGAATTAAATGATGAAATAAGTGGTAATATTATCCCACTAGATCCAAAGACAAAAGCTGTATATGAATATAAAGTTGTACAAAACTCAACATTGTCTAAGACAAATAAAAGTGTGCTAGATATTGGACCAGAACAGTATGAGTCTGCACTAGGTAAACTATTAGTACGAAGTAGTAATTCACTAATTAAAGCTGACACAGATGCAATATTTGAACTCTGCGCCACCTTTGAAACTGAAAGAGCAATAGGGAAAAAGATTGGACAAGATCAATATGGATATAAAGGAGGAGTAGGAATGTCTGAAATGAGTTACAGACTTGATGCCGGATATTACACTGGTGACAATCAGAATCCAACATGGGATCACAAAGCAGAGAGAACATGTTTTACTAGAACTATTAAAAAAGATCAGTATCAGATATATAACAACTAGTAAAAAAGACCACTCCAAAAAGGTGGTCTTTTTTACTTTTCATTCTGGTCTTTTGAGAATATATTTAAAAATATTTTTTATGATACTATATACAAATGAGTGAAGCACCCAAATACAATCCAAGTGAAATAGAAAAAAAGTGGCAAGACTACTGGCGCAAGCAGGGTACGTATATTACTGGAGAGAGTAGCGATAACTCTTTTTATATTCTAGATATGTTTCCGTATCCCTCTGGTGAGGGACTACATGTTGGACACCCAAAAGGGTATATTGCGACAGATGTGTATAGTAGGATGAAACGAATGCAAGGTTTCGATGTACTTCACCCGATGGGTTTCGATGCGTTTGGACTACCAGCTGAACAATATGCAATCAAAAATAAATTAAATCCACGTACCGCAACTGAAAAAAATGTTGCTCGCTACAAAGAGCAGCTCGAGATACTCGGACTCGACTATGATTGGGACAGAGAGGTAAATACGACTGATCCAAAATTCTACAAATGGACACAATGGATGTGGAAACAGATGTACAAAGATGGACTAGCGTATGAGAGTTTTGATCCGATCAACTGGTGTCCATCTTGCAAGACAGGACTTGCCAATGAAGACTTAGATGGCAATGTCTGTGAGCGTTGTGGTACTCTTGTAGAGAAAAAACCGCTTCGTCAGTGGACTATACGCATCACAGACTACGCTGATAGACTGCTGGCTGATTTGGACAAACTAGATTGGGAACCACATATCAAAGAACTACAAAGAAATTGGATCGGAAAAAGTGAAGGTGCGGAGATTGATTTCGCAGTACAAGATTTTGCACAAGAGAAGTCGCTCACTGTATTCACTACACGCCCAGACACACTCTATGGTGTGACGTATTTAGCGGTATCTGCAGAAAAGGTACAAATTTGGATTGATGCAGGTTGGAGTCCTAGTACAGAAATACGGGATTTTGCTGCTACTATTCTTGCAGAACAAAAAGTAGTACAAACAGACTATAGGGCAGAAGTAGAGAAAAAAGGAATTGATACTGGGCTTTTTGCGGTACATCCAGGAACAGGAGAGATGCTGCCTATTTGGATTGCTAATTATGTACTCTCTGGATATGGTACAGGAGTGGTGATGGCGGTACCTGCACATGATGAGCGTGACTTTGAGTTTGCTAGCAAATATAATTTACCAATACAGGGAGTTATTAATCCAGTATATGTGAGAGAAGACGCTAAAGATAAAGATACTTTTATTGCTAAAAATAAAGTAGTCTCAATAGTTGAAGATCAGGAGGGTAATATTTTAACTGTAAATTGGGGTCCAAAAT
>JBDLSO010000004.1:0-23860 GCA_039799445.1 Candidatus Parcubacteria bacterium
CTCCACAAGAAAAAAGACAGAGTACGCTGGACGAACAGCTTGCAGTATTTCCATACATAAATGGAGGCATATTTGCCGAAGCAATAGCACCCATCTCACTTGATGTGACCGCATATTTGAAACTACTCAAATGTTGTGACTTTGATTGGTCTACTATTTCGGTTTCTATATTTGGTTCACTATTCCAAGGTGTGATGGATGACAAGGAACGTCGTGCACTAGGTGCGCACTATACCTCAGAGCAAAATATCCTCAAAGTCGTGCAACCGCTTTTCTTGGACGAACTGTATATTGAGTTTGATGCGATTAAACATAACAAAAAGAAATTACAAGCATTTCATGACAAATTAACTCACCTGACATTCCTAGACCCAGCATGTGGCTGTGGTAATTTCCTAGTTGTAGCCTATCGCGAACTTCGTAGACTGGAGCATGAAATTATCAAAATACAGAGGAAAGGCGACTTAAAACTTAGTCTATATGGAGCTGAGGAGGTATCTAAAATACAAGTGACCCAGTTTTATGGTATAGAGATAGAAGAGTTTCCGAGTCAAGTAGCGAGACTTGCTATGTATCTCGTAGACCATCAAATGAATCAAGAACTCTCAGCACAAGTTGGTGGTTATTATGCTCGTATACCGCTTCGCGAGCCTGCTACCATAGTCCACGCTGATGCACTTGATACAGACTGGGGAGCAGTGATACCAAAAGAAAATCTTTCTTACATACTAGGAAATCCACCATTCATCGGAAGTAAACTAATGTCTGATAATCAGCGTGCGCAAGTGGTGCGAGAGTTTGGTGGTGATAAAGGGGTTGGGGTTCTAGACTTTGTTACGGCATGGTACGCTAAAGCGGCTACATATATACAGCAAACAGATATACGGGTAGCATTTGTTTCAACCAATTCCATAGCCCAAGGTGAGCAAGTAGGTTTGCTTTGGAAGAACCTGACTTGCAAAAATATACATATACAATTCGCACACCAGACGTTCAAATGGAACAATGACACACCGGGAGTAGCGGCAGTATATTGCGTTATAATTGGATTTGGTACTGCTGATGTAGAGAAAAAGTATTTATACGAATATGAAACTGTTCACAGTGAGCCAAAAGAAAAAGAGGCACGAAATATTAATCCATACTTGGTTGCAGGAGTAACAGTTCTTATACAAAAAAGATCAAAGCCACTCTGTGACGTACCTGAAATGAGTTTCGGAAATATGCCACTAGATGGTGGGCATTTACTTTTGTCAGAAGCGGAAAAAGTAGAACTAGTTCAAAAAGAACCCGAAGCAGAAAAATATATAAAAGAACTGATAAGTGCAAAAGAGTTTCTCAATAATCAAAAAAGATATTGTCTATGGCTCGAAGACGTAAGACCAGAAGAACTCAAACGCATGCCATTTGTTTTAGAGCGAGTGTCGCAAGTGAAAAAGTTTAGAGAGGGGAGTATAGCTCCTTCTACTCAAAAATTTGCAGTGACTCCAACGCTTTTTAGAGACAGAAATAATCCAGAAAGCGGTGTCGTTATACCTAGTACTTCCTCAGAAAACAGGCACTACATACCGATTGGATTTTTTAGAAAAAATCATATTGTTTCAAATTCTTGCCATATGGTGGCCAACGCCACCCTCTATCACTTCGGTATACTTACCTCACTCATGCATATGGCGTGGGTGTCATATACATGTGGGAGACTTGAAAGTAGATACAGATATTCAAAAGACATCGTGTACAATAATTTCCCGTGGCCAAAAGAAGTGTCACACATTCAAGAAGAAAAAATCAGATTAGCCGCCCAAAAAGTATTGGATGCTCGAAGTGAGTTTGAGGGTAGTAGTTTGGCTGATCTCTACAACCCTCTCACTATGCCACCAGCTCTGGCAAAAGCACACAATGAACTCGATAGGGCAGTAGACTCTCTCTATGAATACAAATCTAGCTGTTCTCAGTCACGCATTGAATATCTCTTTGAACTGTATACGGAATATACGAAATAACAATGACATGAATAAAAAAGCCTATAAAGGCTTTTTTATTTCCCAGATATTGAGGACCTTGTTTAATTCTTCAAAATCCCCAGCTTTAATGCGTTCTTCTATTTTAATTTTTCTCTTGTTATATACATCTCTAAATATATTAACAAAATACTTTCTTGTGACTTTTCTACTAATCTCACATTCGTTATACATTAGTGAAATTGTCTCCATGAGATTGAAATATTTCAACATCATATCTTCTTTTTCTAACTTTTTTGTAGAGTTATTCCAATCAGAGATATACTGAGATTCTTTTTCAATAAACTGTATAAGCAAATTTGATTGAGCAGATTTTCTTGAATAGTATATTGCAGATATGCTCACAATAAGAGCTAGTAATGATATTATAATTTCCATATTCTCTTTTAAGAAACACAACATCCTATTTTTTTAATCTTGATGTCCCACTTTTTATGCTACCTGGTGCTCTTTGAGATAAAGCACTTCCTGCTGCTGTCTTTGAATCTTTCCCTGTTCTACCATCTCTCAAAACTTTTGAAGCTGCCCTCGCAGCGCCTGCACTTGTTTTCTTGTTTACTGCCATATTTTTTATGTAGTTATTAATAATAATTTGGTATTACATCCACTTCGGTATACCAACCTTACAGTACGGAGCTACTTGTATCGGCATATTGATTTTACTGTCACTTTTTCAAAAATCTCAACCACTATACATTTTGCGTTTCTACTGATACGTGCCCTATGTGAATCTATATACAGTATATACCTTTCTCAGATATATGCAAACAATTTTACATTTTTTATTGTAAAAGTGTAAAGAGTATGCTATATTTTGTACATATGAGTACAACATTACACACAAAACGTAAAGTATCTGGTCTTTCCCAAACAGCTGTCGCAGAGGCACTTGGCATATCAAGACCTACCTATATCAAAATTGAAAAAGGGGAAATACAACCAACTGATACACAGAAAAAAATACTAGCGCGCATACTATCGGTATCAGAGGAAATTCTTGATACGAATATACTAAAACAATTTTCGGAGTCAGAAGTCGAAATGCGTGATATACCAGTAGAAAATATAGAGAAGTTTAAGCAGGTTCTATTGTATATATTAAGTAAAGTAGGAAGTCGTCCAAACATTGGTCAAACGGTCTTATACAAATTACTCTATTTTATTGATTTTGACTATTACGAGAAATATGAAAAGCAGCTCATAGGCGCAACCTATATCAAGAATACATATGGGCCAACACCTATTTCATTTGCAAAAATAGTGAGAGCTATGGAACGTGAAGGGCTACTCGTGGAAGTGAAAAGTAAATACTTTGACAAAGACCAGACCAAATATATACCGGTATCTGAGGCAGATTTGTCATGCTTAGATGGGTCCGAATTGCAACACATAGATAGCGAAATAGAGAGGCTAGCACATTGTACAGCTACTCAGCTTTCTGATCTGTCTCACAAGGATACTCCGTGGATTGTAACAAAACAAAAAGAACCAATAGAGTATGAATACGTATTTTATCGATCAAGAGAAACTTCTGTGAGAATATATGAAGAGCTATAACAGTCTACCAGCATTTGACAAGGAATTAAAAAAACTTCTCAAAAAATATCCAAGTCTCACAGATGATATCAAGCTATTTGAGAATGTTTTGATTGTAAATCCAACAGGGGTTGGTGTAAATTTTTCCATATTACATCATGGTAAATCTGTACAAATAGTGAAAGCTCGCTTGGCTTGCAAAAGTTTAAGAAACAGATCATTTAGAATTATATATGCATATCAAAATGATACTATAACATTCACTTATATAGAATTATATTTCAAAGGCGACAAAGAAAACGAGGATAGGGAACGGATACAGGAATATTTAAAAATATTTCAATAAGTTTTCCACAGTCGAAAGTAGGGTGGTATAGACAAACGTACGTTCGTTCTATATACTATATATGTACTTATATATACAAATACCTTATGAAAAAAGAAGACGAAAAAGCAAAATTAGAACGATACAAAAACGCCCTATATACCTATTACAAAAGCCATATGCGTATGCCGTCATATAGCGAGATATGTGAGCTTTTTGCTATCAAATCCAAAGATACTGCACACAAAGCAGTACAAAAATTAGTCGAGCTAGGCTATGTAGGAGTCGATTCTACAGGTCGTATCATACCCAAAGAGCATTACTTCGATAAACGCAGTAAACACCGCTCTCCGATACAATTCAAACGTGATCTCTTTTTGCTTGGACTTGTCGAAGCTGGTTTTGCAACTCCTGCCGAAGAACAAATGCTCGACCGTATCTCGCTCGATGAATGGCTACTTGGAGACGACAGTACTGGATACTTTATGCTACAAGTCAAAGGAGACAGTATGATAGATGCGGGTATTAGAGATGGCGACATGGTGATAGTAGAACGCACCAACAATGCTCGAACTGGGGACATAGTAGTGGCATCGGTTGATGGTGGATTCACTATCAAATACCTGCGTGAGAAAAACGGCAAGCCGTATTTGCAACCTGCCAACAAAGATTTCCCTGATATATATCCAGAAGAGTCACTTGAAATATCAGCAGTACTGAGGTCACTAGTAAGAAAATACGAGTAATAGCGAAGCTATTATAGAATAGAGAATATAACACATACACGTAATATAAGTTGGATAGAGATTTGAGTCTTCTGTTCTGTTGTTCAGTTAACAAACAAGTATTGTAAATATATTTTTATTTCTAAAAAGTATCCGTATATATTATGTCAAATAGTGTTACACAATACATCATACACATAGACGGGGATAATTTCTTTGCTTCATGTGAGCTTTTGCGTTTTCCGCATTTGCGAGACAAGCCTGTAGTGGTGGGTCGTGATCGAGGTATAGCAGTAGCCTTCAACTCGGCTGCAAAAAAGCTTGGTATTGTGCGTGCAATGCCGATACACAAAATACAAAAAGAGTTTCCGCAAGTGAGTATACTAGACTCGCACTTTGAACTGTACAAGACTATTTCTGCTCGTATCGTGCAGATTGCCAACAGATACTTTGATACTGTCTTTTTGTATAGTATCGATGAAGTATTTTGTAGTTACAAACCAAATCCTAAGTCTATCAATACTGATGCAGAGGTGACAGAGCTTGCACGTAGCGCACAAACAGAAATATATCGAAAGCTTGGTATCACTGTGTCTATCGGTATTTCAGAAACAAAAGTACTTGCTAAGCTAGCGACAAGTATACAGAAACCAAATGGCATTACTCATATTACTGCAGAGAATAGACGAGATATATTGTCACGTATCCCTGTTGCAGATATCTGGGGTATCGGTGGTCGTAGCGCTGACAAATGGAAAATGCGCGGAGTCTATACAGCCTGCGATCTTGCCGATAGGGAGGAGGGGCTCATACTTCGCGAGCATGCACCTGTGCAAGAACTATATCAAGAGCTACGTGGTAGAAGTATCATGAAACTTGGACAGAGTACAGACGATTTGCAAAAATCATTCCAAAGCACCGAGAGCTTCCCAAAGACAAACGAACGAATGTTCTTATTTTCAGAGATTTCAAGGCATATAGAAATATTGGGGACGAGGATGTATGTATCTGGGCAAGAGCTTGGATCAATACATATATATCTGAAAGATGAGTTTGGAAATTACTATAGTCAAAGCTCTGCAACAATTCAAGATTCGCAAGATTGTAGAAATACTTTACTACGTATTGATCCCAAAATGCATATTATAGATATCGCCGAACTATTATTTAATACAATATATAATCCAAAGTATATATACAAATCAACAGGTGTTACTTTTGTCACTTCAAAACCAAAGAAATACAAAAATATCCCAAATGATATACAGGCTAGCTTATTTGACGATTTATATAGTGGAAGTTCGGACGAAGCGGAACTTCATATAAGCCCTTTGTCAGATGGGGTTCGAGAGCAAAAAGAGCCGAGGGTAAGTACGTCTTTGGAAGCTCTCAAAGCCTCTATACGAGCCAAAAATGGCTATTCTAGCATATATATAGGGTCTAGCAGTATATCTCTGAGACGTAAGGCTAAAAAACGGGACCAATTGAGCAAAATAGACAACTATATATACGGGCTGCCTTTACCATACTTGGGAATAGCAAAGTAGGTTGTGCAAACTGTGCTTTGCAGAATATAGAATTAAAATATTCAATAGACTAAAAACGGAATATACAGAATCAAGTGAGTAATAAAAGTATTTCAAACAGAAATATATTCATATGATTCTGTGGAGAACCAAATTCAGTTGCACTGGATTATCAAATGAGACGCTCAATATGGACCAAGCATCATTTTTTGAATATATATGTCGTAAAAGATATATTGTGCGACGTATTGTGTACTGAAAGAAAGTGCATTCCCTCTACAATGGCTGATTGCTTTTGAAAAGCTTCCAATGCCAGTATAGATCAAGAATGCACTCGGAGTTTGGGTTTAGATATCACTTTACGTGCATCTCTGCAAGATTTGTGAAATCTGTATGTTGTTGGACGCGCAATTTTAAGTCAGCGCGTCAATGACTAGATTTGGATCACCTCCTTCCGCCAAGGGATTTTATATATGGTTTTGGCCTGGGTTCAGGCCTCAATTTGTTTTTCATATATATTGTCTCCTTTTGGAATGAGCAGCCGCCAGCCAAATGCTAGCCTCCCCTGCTCATTTATAGTAAAACACAATTAACTGCATATTACAAGATATGACCAGAAATAAAACCGAGGACTTCAGTCCTCGGTTTTATTTTATAGAGTTTTGCTTTTTGAATTACTAAGCGATACTTCAGTACTCGTTGCACCATTTGTCGTGCTCGGTGTTTGTGAGAAGAATTGTTTTGGTAAACCTAAACTTCGCACACAAGCTGGAAATTGCTTTCTCATATTTACCGATTTATCATTGAGCATGTGTGCAACGATTTCACGTTGCAACGAATGATCTTTGATTTTCTCAGCTAGTACTTTGTCTGAAAGTCCCTCTGGGATCACTTCATACTTTTCACCATAATACTTGAAAGTAGAAGGTTTGAATTGGAATGAATAGTAGCTAGGTGTATTATCTACATCATTTGGATTGATAGCAGACTGTATACCTTTACTTTCGCACCATTCAAGTGCACCTAACCAAACTTGTTGTTGATGATTCAATGAATCATACGCGCTCACCTGTTTCTCTTGTAATACTTGTACTGCGTTAATATTGTTGATAACTTCTGGCTGCGCATCGGCAATAACACCATCGTTACCTAGTAACAGTACGAGCATAGCTGCAGAGAAACTAGCTGCAAAAATTTTCTTAAGACTCATATCTTAGTTCGAAACACTCAGTCTCATGCAAGTTCTCTCAGATCTGTATCTCTGAAAATGAAAACAAAGGGGAAATCCCTTTGTCAAAATAGTAGCACATTTGTGTAAAAAAGTACAGAATACAATAGTATTTTTATCCCCAATACTTGATTTAGCCCTTATATTATAAGGCTAAATTAGTTTTTTAGGATTTGTATTTCTATACGTTTTGTATCATTTGGAAAGCGAGAAACCCACAAAGGATTGAAATGCGGCTCAGCTTTATCTATTCCAGAAAATTCTTTCATTCTCTCTGCAAACTCAGATTTTGAAACTCCAACAAGACGTGCAGCTATTCGAGTTTCATCCAAGTCAGAGATAAAGCTTGGAGCACCAGTCACAGTAAACACAACATCACCCTCATTTATTTTGGTGTCTTTTGCAGGTACACCAAACACTAATTGCTCAGTGCTTTCTAATCTCAGTTTTTCTTCTTCTGTATGGCTTGTATTTTCTAAAATACGTTTTGCTAAATAGTCTTTGCGTATAAAGATTGCTTTGGCTACAATTGTCTCAGTATACTTGGCTTTTGAGTCTGTTATTAACTCTTTTCTATTGTCAGTAGTTGTATAGCTTGTTGCATCTGGTAAATATATAAATTCATCAGATGGTTTCTTTGATTCTATTTCAGAAGCAATTTTTTTATTCAATTCGGTGAGAATTTTATTATGTGCAGCTTCAATATCTTCATCAGCAACTGTCGTTTGTAGTCCTGACGCTCCGCCACTTATAGCACTTTTTGTTTTTGCGTAGAATTTGTTTGCGAGCGCTGTACCCTTGAATCCAGGTATAGAGAACTCGGCAGCAGAGGTGTTATATTCTGAACCAATACTATCTGCAAAAACGGTTACATCGATACTACCAGGAGTATTCCCTGTCATACCTGGGACTGTTACAGACTCTGCAATACGATAAATTTTTCCTGTTTTGCTTTCAAAACGCGTATTTGTTATGAGCTTTTGAGGAGCAGAACTATTGTTATTGTAAATAGTAATCACACCAGAAGCTTTTGTTTCTACTTTCGATTCACCGCGTCTAGGTACGTCTACTGAGTCAGTCGATGAAGCTGTGATGACTATAACATCGGTACCTATTTGTATATCTATTGAAGGTACGACGATTGTTTGGTCAACGGGTATACTTGTTCGGAGTGGAGTGATATCCACACGTACAGAAGCATATACGAATGTATACATTACAAAGCATAGAAACAGTACCGCACCTATGAAGAACGTAAGTACATTGTTATTATTTTTCCTTGCTCTTATTTTAGGTGGCTTTATTGGATTTGCTCCATTTTTTTGAATAGAATTTTTTCTTGATGTTGGGCTATATAAAGACGAAAAAGCAAACTCCTCTTTTGGATTAAGATGTGTACTTTTTTGTTCTTCTCTCAGAAGAAAGACATTGTCTGCTTCCTCCTTGTCGCGTGCTACACCTACTGATGTACGCATATCTACGTCTTCTGCTTCTGTGCTTTCTGATACAGGTACTGTTCTTCTGATTGGATTTATATCTTGCATATTATTCTGTCATTTTTACTATTTTGTTTATATTAAGTATAGCATATTATAGCTACTCTAAAACAGCTTTTATCCTCCGTACTCCTGCACTGACCGCTTCTTCTTTTGAAATTCTAAATGTGCCCAGTACACCAGTATGCTCTACATGCGGTCCACCACAAAATTCTATACTAAAGAGTCCGTCATCCCCTCTTTTGTTACCCGATGAACCCATATAGTATATTGACACCGTATCACCATATTTGTCACCAAACAGTCCTATCGCCCCGCGTGCCACAGCTTCTTCATACCGTATTTCTTCTCGTACCATTGGAAGATCTTTTTTGATATGTTCATTGACAATATCTTCTACTTGTTTTTTTTCTTCATCAGTCATCTTCCTGTCATATGCAAAGTCAAAACGTAGTCTCTCCGAAGTGATATTACTTCCCTTTTGCTGTACGTTTTCACCAAGTACTATTTTAAGTGCTTGATGTAACATATGTGTTGCCGTGTGATACTTGGTTTCCATTTCACCATCACCACCGAGACCACCTTTGAACTTACCAGCAGAAGCTGTGCGAGATGATTCTGCATGTTCTTTTTTTAGGATTTCAAAGTCTTCAAGGTCAACTTCCCATCCTTTTTCTTTTGCTAATTCTTGAGTCAGTTCTATTGGAAAACCATAAGATTGGAGTAGATTAAAAGCTTCGTGTCCAAATATCCTTTTATTTTCATTGTTTATCTGCCTATTTTGGATATTAAAGTGATCCCTCTTTGAAATTCTTTCGAACTCTTTGATACCATTCTCAAGTGTCTTCCTAAACTTACTTTCCTCAGTATCAATAGCAGACAAGATAGCCTCCTTCTTTTCTAATAGATTTGTATATTCACCAGAATATACTTCTATATAACTAGCAACAACTTCTTTTGTAAAATTTTCTTGTATACCAAGAGTACGTGCAAAACGTACCGCCCGACGAATCAATCGACGAACAAAATACATTTGGTCTTTGTTACCTGGTAGTACTCCGTCCCCTACTAGAAATGTTGCTGCACGTAAGTGGTCAAGTATCACGCGGTATGCATACACATGTTCACCTTCATATGTTTTGCCAGATAATTTTTTAATAGTCTGTTTTGGTATATCAAATACATCAATATTAAATACATCAGCATCGTTTCTAGTAGCAGCCACAATACGCTCAAGTCCACCTCCAAAGTCTACATTCTGCTGTGTTAATTTTTCAAATCCGCTTTCAGTTCTGACATACTCCATGAACACATTGTTACCTATTTCTATAAATCGACCGCAATCACAATTGACATGACAGAATTCGCCACTCCAGGGAGTGTTTGGAATACACCCTCTGTCGAGATGTGGATAGAAGTCATAAAACATTTCTGTGTCTGGCCCACCTGGTTCGCCTACTGGCATATTTTGGGGTACTCCTGCTCTACTCCACCAGTTCTTCTTCTCACCATAGTAAAATATTTTTTGCCCTGCTACGAGACCATCTTGTTCTGGGTTTTCTCCAATATCAGCCTGTATACCTTTTGCCGCAAAAAGATTTCGCCAAAGTTCCGCCGACTCTGTATCCTTTGGTATACCGATATCGGGACTACCTGCAAAACAACTAATGTAAAAATGTTTTGGATCAAGTTTTATTTCTTCAATCAAGAACTTCCACATAAATGGGATTTGTGTTTCTTTGAAGAAGTCACCTAGCGACCAGTTTCCAAGCATTTCAAAAAAAGTAGTATGTCTATTGTCCCCCACTTCTTCTATATCTTGTGAACGAAAACATTTTTGTGAGTCTGCAATTCGTGTACCAAGCGGATGTTTTTGACCAAGTAGATACGGTACCATCGGTTGCATACCACTACCAGTAAAGAGTGTGGTTGGGTCATTTTCAGGCACAAGAGCACTACTTGCTATTATTTCGTGTTCGTATTTTCTAGCGAATTCAAGGAATTTCGAGCGTATTTCATTTGTAGTCATGTGTATAGTATAGCGTAAAATAGCGTTGTATTCAAAGTATTATATTACAAACCAAACAGACTTTTGATTGCACTCCATGGCAGTGCAACAAGTAACACACCAAGCCCAATGAGCAACGCACCAATACCGACTTGCAAACTAAAACTTTCGCCCAGTATAATAAAAGCCAACACTATGGTTATCACTACACTGAGTTTATCTACAGCTGTAACACCAGCGGCTGGGCCATGAGCGAGAGCATAATAAAAGAATAGCCAAGATAATGCACCCATGATACCAGAGAGTATGACAAACACCCATGTACGGGTGTCAAAATCTTTGATACTTTCAATTTTGAATTTTCCAAGCGTGAAAGTAAATAGCAATAAAAGTATTGCCATCACCAAACCTCGCACAGTAGTAAGTACGTTTGAATCTATATTTTTAAGCAATCCCATCTTTGCGAAAATAGTTCCAAGTGATGCAGATAATGCCCCAGCTAATGCAAATAGTATCCAATTCATAAATTATTGTTCAAAAATAGAAGGAGCTTCAAAATCATTTAATATCTGTATATATCTGTCTTTTTGTTTTTTTGTGAGATTTGGATGTGAGTATTCTTTTATTTTTCCCTTATTTTGAATAATTTCATCAATTTCATCAAAATAAAAACCAGTTGGAGTGGCAATGAACAAACTTGATGGATTCCATGATTCAGACATTCCATTAGCGATAGACAACACTTTAATCTTTGATAGTTTTGTCATCCACTTAACTTCAATTAATGTTACTTTTTTCTTTGAGTGGTTTATTACTGCGTAATCAGGTGCTCGTCTAATTACACTGAGTGTTTTATCAATTTCTCTTCTTTCGTCAAATTTATCTGATACATACCTTGATAATTCAGGAATAATTTTTTCGTATCCAAAGTTTAATACAGTGTATCCTCCTATCTCACGAAGTAGTTGCTCAAATACAATTTCAGCAATCTTACCTTTTATCAAAGCTCTTGTAAAATCAGTTTTCTTATTCATTATTCTGTTTTTGTATCTGTTACTTTATGTTCAAGCACTACACCTGCTACTGTTTTTATTTTCTTTTCAAAAATCCATAATATAGTAAATATAAACAATGTAAAGAATGCCGCTGACATTGCAAGTGCATAGAGCCCGAACCCTATTGCAGCACCTATACCGGCAGTTATCCATAGCCCTGACGCTGTTGTGAGTCCGCTTACATGATTATCATGTTTAATAAAAAGCCCACCTGTTAAGAATCCTATCGCTACAACTATTTGTGCCAAAACATATGTTGGTTGCACACCAGTGACGCCCATTGCTAAATACCTTGTTATTGCACCGTCTGAGACCATGACAAAAAGCGCTGCTCCCATTGATATAAGAGCGTAGGTTCTGACTCCAGCGGCCTTGTGAGCGATTATTCTCTCTGCTCCGAGCACTATACCAACAAACATTGCAAGACCAAGTCTGAGTATTATTTCTGCTGTATGTATATCTGTCATGATGTTATATATCGTTTAATAATTTTCGTAGCACATCCTCGGGAACTTCTTTGGTTTCTATACTATTAGTATACATTGTCTGAGTATTTTTGTGTATATCTGTATCTTTTTTTTCTATACTGACATCTTCTACTTTTTGTACAGATGCTTCTCTTTTTTCACTGTCTGATTTTTGTTCTCTCATTGCTCTTTCAATTGCATCTTTGAGTGAATTTTTATTCTCTGAGTTAAATGGAGATTTTTCTTTCGCTAAAGTAGTAAGAGATATAGATCGTGGATTAGTTTGTTCCTTATTATTTTCTTTTTTAAAATGGGTATTTGCATTTTCGGCATGTTGCTGTATCTTGGGATCTTTTGTTACAACTTCTATCACTTCCCCATTTTTAATTTTTGCTAGCATATCTGCAACAGGTAATTCAACTCTGTTTACACTTTCGGAATGTACAACTGTTCTATCTATATTTCGAAGGTTACTATGCTCTTTTGTTTTATCTGTATTGATGGGTTTCTGCAGACTATTTCTTTGAGTATATCCGTCTCTGTTACTTTGCTGTGGTTTTTGAATAGAGTTTTGAGATATATTTGTTCTAGGCAAAGAATATGCTTTTTTGTCCTGAGTCATCATATCTTTCCCTACTCTTGGTTCATATGATTTTTTATATTCTCCATTTGTACTATTGGTATTATTTGAGATATGAGCCGGCTTTACTGGTGCAAACCAATTAGCAATATTTTCTTCGATAACTGCACGCGGTTTACAATACATAAGTCTGCTATTTTCAATTATTTCACGCTCAAAAGACTTTTCAAGAGGTGGTAAAGTGTCTAGCGAGGTCGCTGAAAATGGCTGTGAGCCTACTCCATCTATCATCAGTTTCAAATATATTTGCGTAAAGCCAAGATTCACTAAATCCTCTGCTGTAAAGAATGGTGTGAATTCTTTTTCCATTATCTCTGCATCGGTTGCACCTATGCGGAAAACTATCATACTTCCGACATTACCGAGTATCGCGCCGCGAACTTCTTCTGTCATCTGCTCTATGTATTGATTAGCAACAGTAAGTGCAAGATTATATTTACGAGACTCTGATAGTATTTCTGCAAACGATTCATTTGCAAAGTTTTGGAACTCGTCTACATACAGATAAAAAGGGGCTAGTGCTTTGAGTTCTTTCGCAGATGCGTCTGCACGAGACATCGCTGCTAGATATATTTTAGTCACAACCATACCGCCAATAAGTCTCATATTGTCAGGGCCCATCTTCCCTTTTGATAAATTCACAATGAGAATCTTTTTCTGATCCATTGCTTGACGAAAATCAAAAGATGATTCTTGTTGCCCAAGCAAATTTCGTATCAGTGGATTTGCTGTAAATTGCCCTATTTTGTTTTGTATTGCTGCTGTTGCCTCAGTGGCGAACTTCTCAGAGTACTTTGCATACTCATCCACCCAAAATGATCTCACAGATGGGTCTTTGATATTCTCTACTATCTTTTTGCGATAGTCTTTGTCTGAGTACATTCTGTTTACTCCCAGCAGTGTCTCCCCCGGATTATCAAGCAATGCGAGTAGTGTCATTCCTAGTATATATTCCATACGTCCAGAAAATGCTTCTGCCCATATTTTCTTGAAGGCATTCATAAGCCCTGCTGCAATCAAATGTTTGCGCTCTTCATCTATACCCTCAAGTACATTGAAAGATATTGGGTTTTCCAAATCAAACGGCGCAAAATATATAACATCTTTTATACGATGTTCTGGCACAAATTCAAGCAACTTTTCTGCAGCACTACCGTGTGGATCAATAAAGCAAATACCTTCACCACCTTGTATGTCTTGTATTGCCATATTCTCAAGTAGTGTAGACTTACCCATACCAGTCTTTCCAATGATATACATATGACGTGTACGGTCTTTTCTCTTGATACCGAATTTTGTACGAGCATTACGAAAATCTGTCTCACCAAAATATGTTATTTTCTGATCATCATTCATATATATAGTATAGCATTCAAAAGAAGTCTATGTATTTTTTTATATCTTTTCACTTCCGCGTCCTTCTGTTACTGTTTGCTCCATTACAACTCTTGGTCTACGTACTGCACGAGCTGCGGTTTCTGATACATGCTTCTCATGAGTACTTTTTTTAGATATTTTGATTCTAGAGAGTAGTATTATGCAGCCAAACAATATAAAAAGTGCATCTTTAATGTATTGATATATTCCAAGAAATGGTATAACAATCAGAGCAATAGCTAGATATACATATAATTTTTGTTTTTTCATGTATATATGATAACACAAAATGCTACACTCCCACAATTACAACAAATTCACCACGAATTTTATCAGTATGTTTTTTGAAATAGTTTCGTACTTCCTCTGGTGTCCCTGTGAATATCTCTTCGAACAATTTGGTCAGCTCTCTGCCGATACTTACTCGTTTTCCTGTTCTATCTAAGTGCTCTACAAGTGAGTCTAGTGTTTTCTCTATTCGATGAACTGATTCATAAAACACAACCGCTCTTTTATTTTCTGCTATTTCCTTGAAAAGGGTTTCTCTCCCTTTTTTGTGCGGTAAAAAACCTAAAAAAATAAATTCATGACAATTGATACCACTCGCAACCACCGCTGAGAGAAGAGCTGATGCACCAGGAACTGGCACAATCTGTACTTCACTTAACTGTTTTTTTATTTCTTGCACTAATAGTATACCGGGGTCAGAGATAATCGGGGTACCCGCATCACTTACTAATGCTATATTTTTACCCGACTCTAAATATGAAATAATAGTATCTATTTTTGATAGTTTAGAGTTGGCGTGGTAACTCTGCATCTTGTTCTGTATATCATAGTGTTTGAGTATTTTACCCGTTTCTCTTGTATCCTCACAAAGTATGAGATCTACTTCGCGTAGTACTCGAAGTGCACGTAAGGTAATATCCTCCATGTTTCCTATTGGTGTAGAGATAATAAAAAATGTTCCCATATTTATATATGTTGTTTTCCTAAAAATTCTCTAGCATACGAAAGTTGCTCATGTGTATTTATCTGCATCCAATCTGACATTTCTACACATTCTACTTTCTCGTCAACAAACATTTGCTGCATTGTTTGTGGCAAACCGTACTCTCCATTAATCAATTGATATGGTTTATATTTCCAGAATCGTTCGTCTAACACATACACTCCTGTCGCCATATTTTGAGCTGATTGAAATTCGGTATCTGTTGGTTTACGCATACCGTGCACCCGGCCTTCTTTGCACTCTATCACGAGCCATTCTTTGCCAGGCATTATTTTACTGTGTACTCCAAAAGCTAGTTTCTTGTCCATACATTTTGTGAGTTCTGTCTTATTAAATATATCATCACTTCCGAGTACCAAAAAAGACCCAGGACGCAGGAACTTTTTTGCAGAATATAGTGCTCCGTAGGTTCCTGACATATTTCCTTGTTCAACATACGTTATACGTTTACCTACAAACTCACTACCAAAATATTGCCGTATTTGCTGCCCCAAATATTCAACAACAATAATTACCTCATCTATCTCATCTGGCAAATTATGCAGCACTCGCTCTAGTATGGACATACCAGCTACTTCGATAAGTGGCTTTGGCATTGTGTCTGTGAGTGGCGCGAGGCGGCTTCCCTTGCCTGCTGCTAGTATAATTGCTTGCATATTGCATGTATCATAGCATTATTTTTGTAATAAAAAAACTCCCTACATCACTGTAAGGAGTCGAGAATTTGCCATGGATCAGAACTCCACAGTTCAAATACTGGGAAATGAATGTCTGTTTTTGCTTTTATAATTCTTTTTCTACTTTCTTTATAAAGCAAATACCAGCCAAGCATTTTCCATTGTGCTGGATAGAATTGGTCGCGCCAGCTACTGCGAACTTCTGGTTGTAAAAAATCTTTGATGGAAATTGAGACCATCTCAGAAACTTCTCCAACTTGTCCGACAAAATCTCCTACAATATCCCATTTTAGTGCTCTAAATAGATATACTGATTCATAAGTTTCAAACTGTCCAATGAAAACACAAACTGAAACAATAACACCAGTTTCTTCAAAGCACTCTCGTATGGCTGCATCTTTCGGTGGCTCCATACCGATATTGATACCTCCTCCTGGGAATTGCAGCCTTGCGTGCTCTCTGCAATCTCTGACAAAAATGATTTTCCCTTTGTGCTCGACAGCCATGTATGCCGATGGTTTAAATTGCATTATTGTTCCGTCTGGACGTAACTTGAGACTTCCATCGGAAAGTCTTAACTCAAAGTGTGTTTCTGACATTTAAGCCTCCTGTCTTTAAAGATAATACACTAAAATTAACTATTTGTAAATATAGCCATTTTTCTCCAGTATTCTAGGAAATATTCTTTGCTCACATATTGTTTTGCTCCTGTCACTTCCTTTAGTCTACCTGGATCATTATAGAAAAACCCTAGGAAATTGCCATTTTCATCTGTGCGAGTACCAATTACCAAAATCATATGAAATAATTTTTTATCAAATAGTCTTTGTTCTACTGAAACAATAACAGGATTTTTATTTTCTATACTTTTTCTTATTTCTTGTATCCCACTCTCAATTTCCATTTGTTCTTTGCGATAGGCATTGAGTCCAAATGATTTCAAAAAATCAACAAAGAAATCATGCTTCCAACCTGACGACCCATATGCCTTCTCATCCGTTATATATTTTGTTACAAGCTCTTCAAGATTTGGGCTATCTTTCTTGTAATAATCAAGTGCCATTTTAATAGATGATATTCCGCAAGATCTATGTGCGTTCAGTGTGTTTCCGATATCTCTGTATTGAGAGTGGTAAGGCACTTTTAGTATTTGTTCTATATCAGTTTCGTTCATATTATTTATATTATACACCCTAGTATGTTGTATTATATGTGAGTTATATAATTATTGTAACACTATCTGTAAGGGTGCGAGGCGACTTCTCTTACCTGCTACTAGTATAATTGCTTGCGTATTTGATGTGTCATAACATATTTGCACACAACAAAGAAGATTTGTGAGAATACAGAATAATTTATATATAAATGATATACTACGTACATGAATTCATTTGAACAAATGCCACCCCAAGTTGCAAAGAAGGAGACTACTCACGGTCTTGAATCTTATCCAAATATAGAGAGGCGAGAAGTTCTTGAAGATGCGGTAGAAGTTTTTATTGTTGGTAAAAATACAGAAATACCAGAAGACCAAGGTTGGTCAATGAGATTTCTGAAAAAAAATGAAGATGTTACTCGACCAGAAAATGAACATATATTACGATTATTTGCAGATTTTACCTCAGAGATGAGCGCTGCTGGTATTTCAGTTAATAGATTCCTTGCGCTTGTTTCTATACCACACAATGGAAAGATAGATGAAAGCACAGAATTTAACGAAGAGATATTGTTGCCAAATGGCAAATTATTATACAGAGGATCAAACACTGAGGGCTGTCTATTACAAAGGGGTGATGTATTTGTTGTATCTCCTGCAGATTGTCTCACTGTTATTGCAAAAAGTGATAAGGGTATCATTGCTTCACATGCTGGTAGAGAAAGTCTCTTTAATATAGACAACCCAGATGGTCCAAATGTAGTCAAAAGCATACTAGATATACTTGGTCCTGATACTAAATTTTGGACTGGTTTTGGAATACATGCTGGAGAACACTTCAAACACGATGAAACGAATAGTGCCCATGGAGAAAGAACCAAACAAAGGAGAGAGGCTTTACAATACAAATATGGACCAACAACTCACTCAGATGGAAATTTGGATATGCATGGTATACTTGTAGACCAAATAGAAGCATATGGTGGCGAACGCTCAAATGTTACAGTAGATAAAACATTCTGTACATTCAATGAAACAGACGAAGATGGTATAGCAAGATTTTATTCGCAACGACGTGAAGGGTTAAGTAGAAATCTTGTATTCGTAATTGTTAAATAACACAAGATACAAAATATAACTGTCACATACACAGAATTAAAAACACTCCGCATGGAGTGTTTTTAATTCTGTGCGCGATCCTGGATTCGAACCAGGGACCTTTCGAGTATCAGTCGAATGCTCTAAACCAGCTGAGCTAATCGCGCTTGTTTGTATAACTTATCAAGTATAGCAAAAAAAACATTATTTTACAAATCATTTTTATACACTAAAAAACACTACTCTCGTAGCGCCTTGTTATTATCAATGCAGACTCATAAATCTATACTATGATTGTGCAAACACATTCTTTCTTTTGTCCCATGTCTATTCCGGTGTCTCGTACCGGCACGAATAGTTTTAAGTCTACTATCATCGACTGCGATTCTATGCTAGGCATAGTCGACTCGCTAGACTGATATACCCTATAAATAGGACATACAGCGATTTCACATTGAATTAATCCACGACCAGCTTCCGCTAGCCGTGCCTTGTTACGACTTACTCCCTGTCACCGAACTTACCTTAGGCCGCAACTGGTGCAGACTTCGGGTACTCCCGGCTCCCTTGAGTTGACGGGCAGTGAGTACAAGACCTGAGAACGTATTCACCGTGGTATAGCTGACCCACGATTACTAGCAATTCCAACTTCATGAGGTCGAGTTGCAGACCTCAATCCGAACTGGGGCCATGTTTAAGGATTACCTCCGCGTTACCGCATTGCCCTTTGTCATGACCATTGTATTATGTGTGTAGCCCAGGATGTCAAAGGGACATGCTGACCTGGCGTCATCCTCTCCTTCCTCCCAGCCCATTGACCACAAACTTAAAGTTTATGAGCACTGGGCTGGGCAGTCTCGTGTGACACTTGTAACACACGATAAGGGTTGCGTTCGTTACCCCACTGAAGGGAACAGTTCAAACCACGAACTGACGACGGCCATGCATCACCTGCTTACGAGTCTTGCGAGGGCAATAGTTTCCTAAAGCTTGCACGTAAGTTTCAAATCCTGGTGAGGTTCTTCGTTTACCATCGAATTAAACCACATAATCCACTGCTTGTGCAGGTCCCCGTCTATTCCTTTGAGTTTTAATCTTGCGATCGTACTTCCCAGGCGCTTCTCTTAACGCGTTAGCTACGCCACTCAGAGGGTCGATACTCCGAATAGCAAGAGAAGATCGTTTAGGGCGTGGACTACTGGGGTATCTAATCCCATTCGCTACCCACGCTTTCATGTTTCAGTGTCAGGTGTAGGCCAGTGAACTGCCTTCGCTTTTGGTGTTCCCCTATATATCAACGGATTTCACCCCTACACATAGAGTTCCGTTCACCTCTCCTAACCTCTAGTCATGCCGTTTCGTATGCGGATCCGAAGTTGAGCTCCGGGCTTTAACACACGACTAACATAACCACCTACACATCCTTTACGCCCAATAATTCCGGATAACGCTCGGGGTACTCGTATTACCGCTGCTGCTGGCACGAGTTTAGCAACCCCTTATTCATTAGGTACCGTCAATAAACTTCTTCCCTAATAAAAGACTTTTACGGACCGAAGCCCTTCATCAGTCACGCGATGTCGCTCCATCAGACTTTCGTCCATTGTGGAAGATTCTCGACTGCAGCCACCCGTAGGTGTATGGTCCGTGTCTCAGTACCATCGGTGGGGGTCAGGCTCTCACCTCCCCTAAACGTCGTAGCCTTGGTAAGCCATTACCTTACCAACTAGCTGATATTGCACAGGCCTCTCCTGTAGCGATAAATCTTTACCGTTACCGGACTATCAAGTATTACTCCACCTTTCGGTGGGCTATTCCTGACTACAGGGTGAGTTCCTATGTATTACTACCTCGTTCGCCACTAACTTTAAACGACCTTTGTCATTGATATAATCTCAAACTCAAGAAATAAAAAGTCCGTTCGACTTGCATGCCTTATCCACATCGCCAGCGTTCATCCTGAGCTAGGATCAAACTCTTTTAAAAAATTAAATAGAATGGGACAAAAGAAAAAATATCTTTGTCTGCCTACTACGTTGTAAGTAGTAGGACTTTGTTTTGACTTGCACAATCAAGTGTTAAATTTATTTGAAAATTTTCTACATTGATTGATATATTCTGTTGTCAAAGAATCTTTATAATGAAACAACTGCCTCTTTGGCAGTGATTACAAGTATATACTAACCGATATCAAAAGTCAACTATATTTGGAAGTTTCTTTTAGATAATGCTGCATGTATACTAAAGTATAACCCTACCTACATAATAACAAATGAATACACCCACGTCAAGTGGGTGTATTTATTTAAGCAACAGTGTATTTCCCGTCTTTTGTTTTCTTGAAATACTTTTCATTTTGTAGATTAACCAGTATTGTATTTGGCTTTACAGCCCTTCGTTTGAGCACCGCATCTATCACCTCCTCTTTAGTCATTGCACTACCCTTTTCCCGAAGTATTTCAGTAATTACTTCATGTACAACACCAGGAGTATGACCCCAATCTCGTATTGCATAGACACCACGCCCAACAAGTACAAAACGGTCATCTTTGATAAGTTCATTATGTGTTGTCGCGATGTGTGCTTTTTTATCAAAAAGTTTATTTATCTCACGAGCAACATCTCTGAAATGCATCGGTTTGTTATTCTTCTTTAATACCAAGTATGCGAAGTCTTTGATTCCTCTGGTTTTGATTTGTGGAGAGTTTGATTTACCCCATTGTTCAAGTTGATTCTTTCCAATTAATTTTGAAAGTGCAAGCCAACTACGTAGTATTTCTTTTTTGTTGTACTCCTCTTCTATTTCACCTAGATGAGATACAAAGTTTGAAACAATAGCGTCTTCGTTCACAAGTTCAGACTCTGGGAGCGAGGCATATAATTTTTTTATTGAGAGATGTACTTTCTCTGCTGTTTTATTATCTACTGACCATCGGTGTTTGAACTGAACATCTTCGCGATGTTTTGTAAAATGGTCACCGAGTACTAGATACAAATGTATATGGTTTTGAGTAATTTCATCTTTCGAGAAGAATGCGAGTAACTCTTCTTCTTCTATAACACCGCCAAGCTTTTTCATAACATCACGTATTTCATCAAATACAGGCAGACTCTCTTTGTATGCTTCTGACTTTTTAATTGTTGAAATTGCAAAGTTCTCAATCTGTCGTACTCGTTCACGAGTAATGCCATACTTTTGTCCGATTGCTTCTAGAGTTTTTCTTTCTGCTTCTTCAAGACCGAAACGATTATTGATTACGTCTTTCGTTCGACTTTGAAGTGGGGTTAGAAGTTTTTTTGTTACTTGTTTTGTTTTGAAAGTTGTAGATGCCATATGTTCATTTGATTAACTACTTTTACTAAATTATGTTGTACTATTTGTATCATTTTTATCACTTATAGTCAAATGTGTGTTATTTGATATATATTATTTTTAGCTATTTAAATCCATAGTCAACAGATAATACTCAGCAGAGTTTGAAATCCCTTATATTCTACAGATACTATTGCTTGAAAACGGATTATTTATGTTACTTTTCTGTTACAAAATTAACAAGTTTATTTGGTACATATATTTCTTTTATAATAACTTTACCTTCAAGCCATTTTGAAACATTGGTCTCTGATTTTGCTTGTAGTAGTATAGTATTTTTTTCTGTGCCTGTACCGACTTCTACTATTCCTCGTAATTTCCCATTTACTTGCACAGTAATCGTCATCACATCTGAAACAAGTTTACTCTCATCTGCAACTGGCCAAGATGATAAATGTATAGAGGTATTGTGACCAAGTGCTTGCCATAACTCTTCAGTCATATGCGGCGCAAACGGCGCAAGTAATTGTATATACATTTTATATACGTCCAGAGATATCACTTCTGCTTTCTCAAATACATTTTGTAGTGTCATAAGTGCAGATATAGCAGTGTTGTGTTTGAATGCCACTATATCTTCTGTTACTTTTTTAATAGTACTATGTAGCGCCCTCTGGGTATCGGTGGATACACTTCCTATACCTAAGCGAGCGTGAAGTGCATATACGCGCTCCAAAAATCTACGCGACCCGACAATACTTTTCGTATTCCAGACAGCTGACTGATCAAATGGTCCCATGAACATTTCATATAACCTGAGTGTATCTGCTCCATACTGTGCTACTACATCATCTGGGTTCACGACATTACCCCAACGCTTACTCATCTTGCGACCATCTTCTGCTAATATGAGTCCCACTGTTTGTAATTTTTTGAACGGCTCATCGTGAGAAACTAATCCTTTATCAAAAAGATACTTATGCCAAAAACGTGCGTATATCAAATGCCTCGTCGCATGCTCTGCACCACCGACATAAAAGTCAACAGGCGACCATTTTTTCTCTTGAGAAGTATCTGCAAATATCTCGTTGTTATGTGGATCAATATAGCGCAAGTAATACCACGAAGACCCTGCCCACTGGGGCATTGTGTTGGTCTCTCTCTTGAATTTTTTTATTTTACTTTCATATACTTCACCACTACCTATATACTTCGCCCAAAGTGATTTCATTTCATCTCTTGTAAGCGTATCTGCTAC
The DNA here is from genome assembly GCA_039799445.1 of Candidatus Parcubacteria bacterium. Lineage (GTDB taxonomy): Bacteria > Patescibacteriota > Minisyncoccia > Phycocordibacterales > UBA5272 > JBDLSO01. Next base: position 22,919 of record JBDLSO010000004.1, read on the forward strand.
ATCTTTTTTATCTATCCAGACAAAGTCACATATCGCCTGTTCGTCATCTGATACCGGTACAGAGTCGAGACTAGCGAGCTCTGCTATTGTCAGTCTATAATGAGCCAGTCTGTTTTGTTTTTTAACAGGGTGATAAAAAAGTGAGTGTACTGAAAAATCTGTGACTGTCACTTTTTTTATATCTGTATACCCAGTCTCTTCTACTATTTCTTTGCGTACAGTTTCTTCGGCGGTATCACCATCTTCGATACCACCTGTCATCCAACCATTCCAGACACTTGCCTTCCATTTTGAAATGAGATACTTTTCCTCAGTAGGATGCTTAATAATACATGCGACGTTATTTCGTTCTACAATAGCAGCCCCAGATTGATACTGATCATTTCCATCACCAAGGTTTATATCCATGAATTCAGTTTTATCAAAATCAAATGAAGACATGTCTAGAGACTCAAAGTCACCCTCTCTATTGATATACCCATACACATTGACCCAGTCCTCAATTGCAGCGAGTGGGCTTTCCCCTGTGCCAGTCGGCTCGTAATTCTCTACATCAGGCAGTGTTACAGGAAGCTCACTATCGGCAACGGCATATGATTTGTGTTGGTCGTCGAACACAATCGGAAATGGCTCGCCCCAATATCGCTGCCTTGCAAATACCCAATCGCGAAGTTTGTATTGTGACTTGACCCGCCCACCAACTTTTTCTACTATTTTTAATTTTGCTTCTTCACATGTTAGTCCATTAAATTCTGCAGAATTCGTTAAAATTCCGTACCCTGAATATATAATATTTTTTACAAACTTATTAAAAGCATAGACATGTAAAACTTCAACAACTTCTTTTTCAGCTATAGATTTTGTAACCCATTCTATTTCAAATTTTCCAATTTCATCTTCTTCTAACTGTGTTTCAATTCTCTTGAGAGTTTTTAATTTTAT
>JBDLSO010000005.1:0-18864 GCA_039799445.1 Candidatus Parcubacteria bacterium
TCACCTTTTTTCATATAGGTTGGACTCCAGAAACAAGTAGTTGCAGCAGAGGTGATGGTGATACCACGCTCACGCTCTTGCTCCATCCAGTCCATGACAGTTTCACCTTCATGTACTTCACCTATTTTGTGAGACACACCAGTATAGAACAAAATACGTTCTGTTGTGGTTGTTTTTCCGGCATCGATATGAGCGATAACACCGAAGTTTCGAACTTTATTGAGGGGATAATCTCGGTTCATACAATTTTTATGTTAATTAAAAGATTAAAGATATTACCAAGTAAAGTGAGCAAAGGCTTTGTTGGCTTCTGCCATGCGATGAGTGTCGTCACGCTTTTTAACTGCAGAACCTTCTCCCTTGGCTGCGTTCATAAGCTCATCTGCGAGTTTTTGTGCCATTGGTTTACCTTTTCCTTTGCGAGCTGCATCAATAATCCAACGCAGCGCAAGCATGAAGCGACGCTCTGGGCGTACTTCGCGTGGTACTTGATAGTTGGCACCACCGATACGACGTGAACGAACTTCTGTTACTGGACCTGCGTTTTTAAGAGCTAGTTCAAAAATCTCGATTGGATCTTCGACTTTCATTTTTTCTTTGATTATATCAAAAGCTCCGTACACAATAGTTTGTGCCGTACTTTTTTTACCTCCCCACATAACATAGTTGATAAATTTACCAACTTTGTCTGAGTTGTACCTGTTTTCAGGTGCAACAATATTTCGATTTTTTACTTTTCTACGCATAATGTTGTATTCTGCATAATTCCCCTCAAGCTAGGTACTACAGAATATTTTTAAGAATACTTGATCTACTAATTAAAACGCGAGAAACTGTAAGCTATTTTATTTTATTTTATTTCTTTGCGGCTGCTGCTTTCGGTCTCTTTGTACCGTATAGTGAACGACCTTTCATTCTCTTATCTACTCCAGTGGCGTCAAGTCTACCGCGTACGATATGATAACGAACTCCGGCGAGGTCTTTTACACGTCCTCCGCGAATCATTACTACCGAGTGCTCTTGTAGTTTGTGTCCCATACCTGGAATATACGCTGTTACCTCCATTCCATTAGTGAGACGTACACGGGCAATTTTACGTACCGCAGAGTTTGGTTTCTTTGGTGTCGTTGTTGTTACCTTGGTACATACTCCACGCTTAAATGGTGAGTTATACGTAATTGGCTTGTTGTGAATCGTGTTGAAACCACGTCCCATAGCTACAGAACGTGACTTTTTAACGATTTTGGTACGATTACTTCGTACGAGCTGATTAATTGATGGCATTTGTTAGTAAATATAAAATAAAATAGCAATAGAGATTTCTAATTGCGTTCGCCTACTATACCAAATTATAGGCTTTTTTGCAATAGGAGATATTACTTTATGATTTACAAATTCTTTACCATGAGTTTTCAAATTACGGTTTTATCACAATAATAGTTTTTTAATACACTCATCAAAAGACCAGAATAAAAAGCATCCCACTCTATATTTTATAATATATATAATGTGTGATGCTTTTTTCTTCCGACTCAGACTACATCTACCTTCTGTCGAGTTTTTTGAGTGAGTATATTGGTAGAGTATTAAAATACCGGATACAAATATCTGTAATCCAAGATCTGATTCTGCTGATTGCCCATAATCACCCACTAGGTTAATCACATTGATTGTTTGTGGGGGGGGGTGTCTGGGTAGTTTGTTCCTGTACAAAAAAGACCAGTCTAGAAAACTGGTCCTTGGGAACAGAGATTATACGCCCAATTCGTCTTTAAGTACGAGGATTTTCAACCCTAACTCGACAAAACTATCTGAGTCATTTTTTAGAGTCGAATCCGCTCGCCGCATACATTCTGCAATATTTTGTTTGTTTGGATCGGTATTTCCTGCCTCAATTTGCTCCTCTTGAACAAACTGTTCCAGACTTATGCGGTCAGTTCCACTACCTCGCAATACTGCTCGTGCAAAACGAATCTCAAGAGGGGCGTCCACGCCGACAAGTTTACCACCTCTTGACTGCAAAAGATCAACTTCACCTGGGCAACGCACAGACTCAATGACAAAGTTTGAGCCGTTGTCTGCTTTTCGAAGCATGCGGTCAAAAAGTCCCGTTGGGCCTTCCACCTCGCGTATTTCATTTGCAAGAGCATTGGCTCACGTCCCAAAGAATGAAGTAGTTGGGCAGTGAGATATTCTCTAGCCGAGAAATGTCCGTACCCCCAAAGCCTAGCGATTTCTTCTGCTACAATTGTTTTCCCCGCACCATTGTAACCTGTTATCCCGATGATCATTTCTACAACTCCCTTTTTCTATAAGAACTATAGCTATATATTATGGAAAAGTCAAATTAACTTGCTGCTATCTACTCTGATTTTACAAAGTTACCTATACATACTTCCCTGCCCACTCATGTACTTTTATACGAAACTGTTCGATATCACCATTATCAAAGAAAACATACTCTGCCTCTTTTATACATCTTGGTATGTTCATATCCCATTCTTCTGTGCCGACGCTCTCTGCCCTCTCTTGTTCTATAAACTCATCCAAAGTCACAAAATCAGTACTATGCTTCCTCTTTGTGATACGTGCATATCTTACTTCGACAGGGTCATCTATTGCCAGTAGTGTTACCTGATACTTTTGCAGGAAATGTACTTCACCTGGACATCTGATTGATTCGATTATCACCTTTTGTTGTCCTGACTCCGTTGCACGTCTGAGCAGCTCGCGAGCAACATAGTCTGGTCCGTACTCTTGGCGCAGTGCATTCCCGACAAGATTCATCGAGTCACGCGTCTTATCAAGCCCTCTTCTTTCAAGCTCCTCTAGCAAGAGGTCGCGTGCTGAAAAATGTACATATCCATCCTCTTCCAAAAACCTGACAAGTGTTCCTTTGCCTGATCCATTTGTGCCTGTGACTGCGAGTATATGCATACGTATTTGTATTATATATTGTTGCTACAAAAATAACAAAAACAAGGGTTACCCTTGTAAGGGTAACCCTTGTTTTTGATTTTGTGCTATTCTTTTGTTTTCCAAAAATGTTGCGATTCGTCCGATAGCAATACGCAAATCTGCTTCATGTGGTAAGAAGACAAATCGAAAATGATGGTTATCTACCCAATTAAATCCTGTTCCTTGTACCACTAAGACTTTTTGCTCTTCGAGCAATTCGAGTACAAATTTTTGATCATCATCTATATGATACATCTTTGGATCAAGTGCTACGAACATATATAAGGCTCCTTTGGGTAATACTACCTTTACACCAGGAATAGCAGAGAGTAGCTCAAAAGCAACATCTCTTTGTTTTTTGATTCTTCCATCACCTCTTGTGAGTTCGTGTATACTCTGATACCCGCCGAGCGCTGTTTGTATAGCTAGTTGTCCTGCTGTATTGCTGCACAGCCTCATCGAAGAAAGCATATTAAGCCCTTCGATATAGTCTGTTGCGTGTGACTTGTCGCCAGCTAGATACATCCAACCACCACGAAATCCGCAACTGCGATAATTTTTGGAAATACTGCCAAAGACAATAGTCAAAACGTCAGTCGCTATGGTCGCAAGTGGTACATGTACTGCATCATCAAAGAGTATTTTGTCATACACTTCATCCGCAAAGACAATCAGACTATGCTTGCGTGCCACTCTTACAATACCCTCTAATAATTCTTTGCTATAGACTGCACCAGTAGGATTATTGGGGTTGATAACAACAATTGCCTTTGTGTTCTTGGTAATCTTACTCTGTATATCTTCCAGACTTGGCTGCCAGTCATTGGTCTCGTCACAGATATAGTGTATTGGTGTACCACCAGAAAGCGTTGTGACCGCTGTCCAAAGTGGATAATCTGGTGCAGGTATAAGCACTTCATCTCCATCATTGAGAAGGACGTTAAGTGAGAGCGCTATGAGTTCCGAAGCACCATTTCCGAGATACACATCATCGACAGCAACTCCCAATACCCCCTGACTTTGTGTATACTGCACTACTGCTTTACGAGCTGTAAACAATCCTTTGGAATCTGTGTAGCCCACATGTTCTGCTAGGGTGCGCTGTATGTCTTGAACGATTTCAATCGGTGGCACAAAACCAAAAGCCCCCAAATTTCCAATATTAAGTTTAATTATTTTTTCACCTTCTGCTTCCAATTCTTGGGCACGAGTCAATACTGGACCACGTATATCGTAGCCCACACCATCCAGTTTTTGTGATTTGAGTATTTTGTTTTTCATCATATTCCCTGAGATTCCAAAAATGCTTTGTTGTTTGGTTTTCTACCTAAAAAGTCTACAATAGAATCCATCTCTCCGCGTGATGAGCCGACTTCAAGTATTTTCTTTCTGTACTGCATACCAATCGCTTTACGTTCTTTTGTGTTCTTGGAGGTAGCAAATTTTGCATATATATCCTGTGCATACACAAGTGCCCACATATATGAATAATATGCTGAATCATACCCTGCCATGTGTCCAAATCCAGCAGGAAAATATGTATTTTGAGGCAGTGTATTACCAGTCACTTTGTGATATAGAGAATTATATGTTTCAACTATATTTTGTTTTGCATTTCCTTTGTGAATTTCAAAGTCAAAAAGACATAACAAGATTTGTCTTGCGACATAGGTCGCGTTTATAAAATTCTTGTTCTCTCTTATTTTTCGTATTGTATGAGAGTCTAGCGATTTGCCTGTTATATAGTGTTTTGAAATACGTTTCAAATTCCTTGCTTCATATACAAAATTCTCAAGCATTTGCGATGGAGCTTCGACAAAATCCCATGTGACATTTGTACCCGACTGTGACTCGAAATCCACGCGCGTCAATACGGTGTGCAAGGCGTGACCAAACTCATGAAAAAGTGTTTCAACATCACGAAGCGAAAGCAGTGACGGAGTGTGTTTGTTTGGCAAAGAAAAATTACATACCAAGGCACATATTGGCATCATGTATTCATCTGATTGATATTTGATTCTATACCCATTTGTTGCATGAGTCACCATAGCATGGCTGTATTTTCCAGTACGAGGGTACAAATCCATATATATGTATCCTATTATTTCTTTGCTTTTTGTGTCACTTATTTTGAGTACTGTAACACTCTTTTCCCATACAGGTATATCAAGTGTTTTTTCAAAAGTGATACCTAGTAAGTTACTATATAGATCAAGCATACCCTGAACTGTATTGTTGCACTCAAAATACTCCTTAAGTGTTTCTGTATCAAGCGCAGCTAATTGTTCATACACTTTATTTGAATAATACGAAATATCATAAAAGTCCGCTTTTGAAGGTGTACCTGTTTCTTTTGTTTTATATTCATCAAGAACTCTTTTTTCTTGATTGTGTTTCTTTTCTACTCGTTTGTACAATCCCGTGATGAAAGCGACTGCTGTTTTTTCATTTTGAGCCATACGATTACTCAGTGTTTTATCTATATGATTTGTATATCCGAGCAGTACTGCAGCTTCGTGGCGTAACTTTGTCAAATTACTCAATAGTACTATATTTTTCTTTCCTCCCTTCTGTAACGCTAGTGTCATTATTTCTTTTCTTTTGACAGGATTTGTCGCGAATTTCATAAATGATATATATACAGCTCCGTCAGTCGGGATTTTGTATTTTTCTTTCTCATCTTTCTCTAAAGAGAGAACGAGTGCGCGTGGCAAGCCTGCAAGCTCAGCCTCGGTACAAGTGATGTGTGTGTTGGTTGCATTGATATTAAATCTAAACTGTGACTCAAGTACTGCTATTTTTTTCAGTATACTTTTATACTTTTTCTGTATTGCTCCGCTTAATTCAAAGCCTTGATTTTTGAAGTCGATATACATATCTTCAACTAGCTTTATTTCGTGGAGTGCAAGTGACTTTTTCTCTGACTTGTATGAACCCGTATAATACTCTTTGAATGCAGTATATAGACGAACATCGTACATGATGTCAACTGCTTTTTTCTCGTACTCTTGCCCTGCTTGTTGTGCAGCTAGGCGTATGTTTTCTTTCGGTGAAAGATTCATCAAAATATCTAATAGTGCTATTTGGTGACTCACACCGTAACCAAGTGACTCAATTGCAAATACTGTATTCTCAAATGTTCTTTCTGCTGCATTAATATTCAAAAGAATAGTAACACGTGCTTGTAATTGCGCACAAACAGAATCGGGTATATTTTGTATTTTCTGTACTGTCCATTTTGGAAAGCTGTATATACTTTGGTCAATTACCTTGTTGTATGCATTCTTATTTTGCTTCATGCGCCTATTATACCACAGGCCCATTCTTGTTTGATATTATCTAAGTACATCGGTGTCTCCCCATACTCAATAGCTTATTTTTGAATTTTTTAGCAAAATACTATATACTACAACATATAATTTATATACATATATGGCATTACTAGATTACAATGAAATAAAAGAACGAAAATATATTGTGTATGAGGGAGAGCCTTACGAAGTAGTAGAGGCGCACGTCGCACGTAAACAACAACGCAAACCCCAAAATCAAACCAAACTCAAAAGTCTGGTTTCTGGAAAAGTGATTGCTGTTGCCTTTCACGCCCAAGATACAGTACAAGAGGCTGATATTGCTCAAAAAGATGCCAAATACCTCTACTCTAATCGTGGTGAGTATTGGTTCTGCGACCCAGAGAATCCAAAAGATCGTTTCCAGATCAGTGACACAACTCTAGATGGCAAGCAGAAATGGCTCAAACCCGATACTATTGTGAGGACGATGGTATTTGAATACAAAGGAGCCGAGACAATTATCGGTATTAAACTCCCAATCAAAATAGTGCTTGAAGTGAAAGAAGCGCCACCAAGCATCAAAGGAAATACGTCAAGCGGTGGGGACAAACTCGTTGTGCTCGAGACGGGTGCGAACCTGACTGTTCCACTCTTCATCGAAACAGGAGAGAAAGTAGTCATCAACACCGACACAGGAGAATACGTTGAACGATACAACGCAAAATAATACGATAGATAGTACGGCGCTCATACCATATGAGCGCCGTACTCTGTTATACTACAGATATGAAATTCGCTATACTCACCACAACGCATCAGCGCCCGGAATTACTTTTGCGGGCAATAGAAAGTGTACAGAATCAAACATATGCTGATTATGCGCATTATATTGTCAATGACTCTCCAGAATATGACTATTCCGAGGTCGAGCAAGTTATCGCAAAAGACCAGAAAATAGTATATATAAAAAATACTCAGAATAGCGGTAAAAATGCTTCCCTCAATACAATACTTACAGAGCTACAAAAAAGTACCTTTGCTGGCTATATAGTATATCTCGACGATGATGACTGGCTAGCAACCGACTGTCTATCTGATTTTGAATCTGCTATCAAAGCCCAGCCAGCCACCAAGTGGTTTGTATCTGACCGTGCATTCGTAAGCGGCAAGAGTATAACTACAAACAAAATGGGTTCAAATACTATTTCCTATTTTACTGACTACCTACTATTCAAAAAATTTAGAGGTGATGCGACTCACTGTATCAATTTTCCAAGTACAGCATTTGCTCGTTTCCCTATTCATATTCCAAATGGTGAAGAGTGGTACTATTTCTTGTGGGTTTCGAAGGTTTGCCAAAAATTTGTATACATACAAAGTATTGGTACATACACAAATGGCTACAGTGCGGACGGGCAAAATGCTGCAATGCAGAAAAATTACAAAAGAAACACTCTTTTATTGTTCAGAGAGAGACAGACTTCCCAGACATGTACTTATCTATGTGTTCGATTTGTTAAAACTTTATTTGCAAAGTAGGATGTTACAAATACTCAATTGTATATATTCTATCTCGTATACTTTTTGGTAGGGTTTTTTTAATCATTTTTTGTATATGTATATATCCAGGTATCATATGTATCGCCTTTTTCCACCAAGGAATCCAAGAGGTATTTCCTAGGTGGTAGGCATATGTATTGTCCGTTCTATCTTTTTCTGTGAGTGGATAGAAGTACTCTTGGGGATATATGGTGAGGGACTTTCTCTCTTTGTCAGTAAGAGTATTAATGATGTCCGAAAGTACTTTATTGACTATAATATAACGAGAATCGGTGTATGAATCATAAAAATCAATTATTTTCCGCATTACAAAATGAGTTGCAATAGTACCAACTAATTGAAAACCATAATAGTCATTTTTATTATGATATGTGGCTGTAAAAAACTCTTGTTCCAAGAAATCTTCTTGGAGTGGTTTAAGTAAAATCTGATCTGTATCAAAGTATATACCACCATATCTGTGCAGTATATGCGCTCTCAATATATCCGAGGCAAATGCCCATTTCTTTTCTTTTTTTGCTCTAAAATAATATTCTGGTAGATCAAATTCTTTTTCTGCACTTTCATCCCAAATTTGCACCTCGTATGCTGGTGCGTGCTTTTTAATAGAATCAAGGGACAGAACAAAACTCTTTGGTTTCTTTGAGTTACCGAGCCAAATAAAATGTATTTTTTTGGGTATCATACAAAATTATTATTTTTTAATAAGATATATATGTATATCAGAATCATCCCTATTTGCTATAAAAAGACTCAGTACATACACAAACATATACGCTAATCGTATGTGTATCTTTTTATATCGAAATAGTGAATCGAACCAAATATTTTTATTATTATATTTTTTTTGAATCGATAGACCTGTTTCACTCACATTAAACCTAAATATATGATCAAAAACTGGGTGTATATGCCCTGTTCCCGAAAGTTCATTTACTCCAAACCAATGAAGTGACCCAGTTAGGGCATATTTCATTCGTGCAAAACTACTTTCTGCGTTTGGTGTTGAGACAATACAATATGAAGTAGTATCTTCTAACATAAGAGCAACCTGTCTCATAAAATGAAATTCATTTTCAAGATGCTCTATGATTTCAAGAGCGACAATAAGTTTGAATGTTCCTAGTGTTGAAAAATCAGTGTTTAAATCAGTATGAAGAAGTTTCACACCTTTGACTTGATGCACCCCTTCTACAAACTCTATTGAAGTTATATTTGTATAACCATTATCAAGCATTCGTTTATCAAATGCTCCAGCACCTGAACCAAGTATTAGTATGGGTGCATCTTTTGAAATGTGTAATTCTTGTACTATGTCAAATGTATTTTCATGTATACCAACAGTTGCAAATATTGGTATGCCCGCATACCCATATTGTTCACTTGTATTTGCGTGCTTGTGTTGTAATGTTTTTAAGCTCATAGTATTTAGTATACCATTATATTCTATGGGAGTAATCAGCTGTATCCCATAAATAACGAAGACCAAACCCTATGTCATAAGACTGAATGTTTTTATTTGAGAAATGATATACAAGAGATTTACTGAGAGGTCCACAGGCAACAACGAGTATGTACCCTGTTTTGTTTTTCAAACTATTTTCAATAGCAGCAATTATTTCTGCTTTTGTTTCAAATGCATTTTCACTTTTTGTTTCGATACATAGCGCATCATCAAATATATTTTTTATTTTTTCTATTTCGTTGATATTTTCTTTATTTGTAACAAATACTATTTTTTTTCCATAGAGAGAGGCCTTAAAAAAAGTAAGCATTTTCTGCCTATCATACGAAAAGTGTGGATCTGCATATGCTATTTTTTTATTGCATATACTGTTTGCCTCGACTTTGAGTGGTAACCAACATGAGAGCTTGCCTGGACCAAGCATACGCAACTCTTTGTTTGAATAGTTTACAAAAAGAGGGATACACAGAATATACGGAGAATCTACTGTGTATGAATGGATAATGGTTCGTATGTCTTGTTCAAGTGCTTTACTGTGTTTTTGATAATGTATATCTCTACCATGTAGTAGTCCAATCTCTCCGTCACCGAGTCTGATGATGCTTTTTCCAGACGAAACAGCATCAAAAAAATCTTTGTCAGAATAAAATTGTATATTTGTTTTATATTTTGATACAAATCTTGCCAATGAATACTTACATACATAAAGTGGATATTTGAATATATATCTCTTTATAAACCTATATCCTTTTATAAGTGTATCTATTGCTAACATATATCTGTAGTATTATTGCCAATATATTCTGCAATAAGATTGGTTTGGAAAATAGTTTCAAGTTGTGAAAAATCTGTAACCTGTTCTGAAAAAGTACCTTCTTTTGTAATCAAAAATAGTCTGTATCCATTTTCTATAAAGAAGGAATATATTTCAAAACCTCTTTCTTTTGTAGAATACAAATGAGGTGAGAATTCAAAAACAAAACTTGGGTGACATTTTGTAATCATTTTTTGCATACCTTGAAGAGACTCATATTCAAAGCCTTCGACATCCATTTTTACTACATCGACACTGTGTATACCGAGTTGCTCGGATATATCATCGAATCTCTCTATCTGCACGAACACCCCCTGTGTATCCCCCGTATGAGACACAAGTGAAGATGCACCCATGTTTTGATTGTTTGTATGTATATGAGAAGTCATACTTCTATCACCAAGAGCTATTCTGCAAAGAAAAATATTATAAAATTTGTTTTTGTAGATTGAATCAGTAAATTGAGTAAACAATTTTGGTATTGGTTCAAAAGCAAAAACTTTTTGAGCAAATCTAGATGCAAAGAGCGAATGCTGTCCTATATTTGCACCAACGTCTAGAAACACGGAATTATTTTTTCTTTCAAGAAGAGATTTGATAACATGTAATATCTCTGGTTCATATACTCCGTCAGCATAGATCTCGAAATCAACCCCACCATTGTCAGGGTCAATCAGTATTTCAAATGAAGTATCAGATATTTTAACTGGAATAAACTGTTTCTCTGTAAAAGAAGCGTATTTTTTTATTCTTTGTATATTCTTGTTTTTTAAAAAAACAACTACAAATAAGATAGAGAGGAAAACAAAGAACTGTTTTGGTAGATATTTTCTGAGTGTTTGCTTGAGAAAAGTAATCATATATACAGTATATCACGACTAGATAACTTGCTTTTCTAAACGTGCTAAATCACCCAAATACTCAAAACCATGACCCATATCTATTGCTTGAATACCGATATTGCTACAATACACAGCAAGTGGCTTACTGGCTGGACCCGCACTCAAAAGGATAACTATGTCTTTGTGTGAGGCTTTCGCGAGCTCAATAGCTGCTACTATTTCTAACTTGTACTTTTCATACCACTCATATGGATTTGGCGCTTTTGCTTCTATCCAAGAAATGACATGCAAATCTTTTTCAATACGATTCTTTTGTGCATCTATGTTTTTTTGAGTTGTGATTACAATTATTTTTTTTGTTTTAAGGTATGGAATAATTTGATCAAAAAAATGCTGAGAATAAAATACACAAGTATCTGCATATATAGCATTTTTGGGGAAAATCATTTTATACCAAATCTTGATTGGCAGCCATGCGTGTAATGCATTGAACTCAGGAATACTTATGTTGCGTAACTCTGTGTTTGTCACATTGGTATACTTTTGTGGTAACGTTAGAATATAGTTTGATTGATTGGTATATTTTGTAATAAGTGCACGCAATTCTCTACCGAGACTCTTTTCATATTCCTGATACCAAATACCGACACCAGAGAGTAGCATTGCTTCTCCGTCTCCAAGCCTGACGAGACTTTTACCTTGTTGTATCTTTTCTATGGTTTGAGCTTCTGTATAAAAAGAAGCCGAGTTTGTATAGCCTTTTTGAAAATAGGCACATGCATATTGTATTAAGTATATAGGTGCATGCTGTAAACGCGGTATTGCAAATTGATATATTTTAGATAGTTTTGTATGCATACTTAGTTATGTAAGATTTCAACAGATGTCATGTGTAATATCTTTTTAAATAGAGATAAGTACTCACAAAATATGAATCGTATTGTATACTGTATATCATAACACTTTACCATGAAAAATATACTAAGCTATATACAAAGAGACGGGATATATGTCTTCGTGAAAAAAATCACCTTTAAAATTATTTGTTTGTTGAGGATAAATATTTTTTTACATATGACTCGCTATGGCTCTTCTTTTTATTTAGAGAATACAGATCTGACCTATCAAATATTTGCAAACAAAGCCTATAAATCTTGGGAATACAGCATATACAAAAAATATATACGCGACGGCATGACTTGTGTCGATGTGGGTGCAAATATGGGACTCATGACTGTATTTATGGCAAAACTTGCCCCAAACGGTGCCATATTTTCTTTTGAGCCGTCACAAAGATTTTATAAAATTTTAAACAAGAATCTTAAACTCAATAAAATACATAATTGCACAACATATAATACTGCTCTTGGAGATACAGAATCTGTCGTTCATTTTGATGAAGACAAATCAGATGATACAACTTTTAAAATAGACCCTTCTGGTAAGACATATGTACAACAATTGACTCTTGATTCATTTTTCAAAAATCAATCTTGCATTGATTTTATGAAAATAGATGTAGAAGGATACGAATTAGAAGTTTTACGTGGTGGTACTGAAACACTATCAAAAACCAAAATACTATTTATAGAGTTCATAAGTGAAAACCAATCAAGCTCTGGACATATAGGAAACGAAATGATTGCAATGCTTTCTGAAAACTTTACTTTATACACCCTTACTTCCACTGGTGAAGAAGTATTATTTGACTTTGATACAAGCAAAACATATCAAACGGATTTGTTGTGCAAACTTAAATAAACTCAGAATGTGTATTTACTCCAAGTATATTTGAACCAAATCGGACTCGGTCTTGCGTAATTATAAGTGGAGAATATGCCCTATGTTGTAAACCACTCTTTCGAGCAATATTCTGTATCTTGTCTGCTGGGTACACAATTGGTGAACTCAATTCTAGAAGTTTTCTGGCGCTGTTTTTGTTGAGTATATATGCTCCCGCTAGATACAAAGGTCTAGCAAAAATAACACTTTTCCCATTTTTTCTGTTTCTTAAAACTTTTTCTCTTACTGATTCGTATAGTGCTAAAGGTATTATATACAAACCTTTACACACACTAAACAATACCAATATACTTTTATTATATATACTCGTTTGTTTGCAATAGTTAATATATATTGAGCGGAACCAAAACCTGAGGAAATAAAGACCTGGCTCCATATAGTTAAAAGCCAAATACTGCCATTTTTTATTATTCATTTGTATCTCTCTTTCAACTATTTCTTTTAAATTATTTGGAAGTACAACATCATCTTCTAAAATCAATGAGTACTCCTCGTTACTTTCGATTGCTTTTTGATAGGCAATTCTATGTGAAAGGGCACATCCAAGCTCACCTTTACTTAACGCAGCTCCGTTTCTCTGTATCGCTTCATGTTCTGTATATTCACTCTCTGTTGGTTTATATTCTCTACCATTTATTGCTTCTATTTTTTCAAACAAGATACCAGCAGCATCTAATTGCTCTTTCATATACTGATATCTTTTTGTCTCACTATTTAAATTTATTACAAATGTTGAAAACATATTTTAGTATTTTTTATATCGCCATAGAATATAATATACGCACGCACTTGCAGTATACACAATAATACTCACCGAGGCTGTTGCTACTATTCCTTTTTTGATAAATACAAACATAAGAAGTGTGGAGGTCACGATAGCAAAAAAAGCAGCGTGGAGGGCAAGTAATTTGAAATTTTTCTGTGACATAAACACGACAGAAAAAAGGTATGATACAAAAAGCCCTGGTATTGACCAAGCATATACCCTGAGTATGCTTACTGTTTGTATAAAGTCTTGTCCAAAAAGTATCTCTACTACAAATGGAGCTAATACGAAAATCGCAACTGCTGTGCCCAATCCTGCACACAGATACAGCGCAATGGCTATATGCATGCTTCTGAGTCCTGTTTCTGGATTATTTATTTGAACGATTCTAGGTATAATCAGTGCCTGCATAATGACAATAATAACATTTGTCATTTCTATCACTTTGACTGCAGACGAATAAACACCCAGTGAAAAAGCATTAAAATACAGAGGTACTAGAAATTGATCTAGCCTAACTACTACAAACCAAAACAATAAATAAAGCAGAGGAAAAAATGACCCTTGTGCTAGGTGTATGAAATCTTGCTTTTTGGGCTTATAACGGAAGAATGCTTGCCCTTCTTGCTTTTTGTAAGCAAGTACACACAACAGTGTAAGTAATATACCATCCAAACTGTTAATAATAACAAAGTATTGCAGACTACTGCCAGCAAAAACTGCTCCCAATTTAAGAATCAATAACAATAATGCAGATGCTCCTATGCCGACAGCTACTAGGCGTGCATTACTTTTATGCTGGGCAATAAAAATGTATGAACTAAACACACTTGTGAGTATTGGTATACAGAGTGAAAGTGTTAGTATAGATACGTCTCGTGGTAAAAATAAAAATGAAAAGACACCTAATATAATGCAAAGCATTATTGCTATATAGAGTTTTTGATAGGTATATATACTCAACTCTTTTTCTTTTTCTGTATTACTCACAATATGCCAATTTGCATATATATCCATACTAGCGAGCACAGTAACAAAAACAGCTGTTACATTCTGGACAAAAGCATATAAACCTAGATTTGTTGGCCCTAAATAGCGAGATACAAAAAGCACACCTATCAAGCTTGATATTTGTACAATGGCATTTGCTACTGTATACCAGCTAGCGTCACGCACTATTTTCCTTTGTAAAAACTGACGTATCATGTATATGTTCCTACTCACTTTTGAGTAACTTTTTAAGTATTTTTTTTACTCCGAACTTTTCAGTAATACTAATGAGTATTCTGTGTACCCGAGCCTTCTTGGCAAGTCGTATAAGCGGGTTACCCCATGAGTAATTCCACATGTGAACTGCATAAGATTCTGTTGGTGCATTTGTACCTGTAAAACGATGTATCTCTTCTGCGGTATAGGGATAAAAATAATTCTGAGTATATATATGTATATTGTATGTACCTGAATCATATACATCGGTTAGGATGCGCGGTATGGGGACTCTTTTTTCAAGTGAATTGTATGCGGTAAGTACAGCAGCAATATAGTCATTTTGTGGTTCCATACCTATTATTCCAGCACTGAGATGCACTTCATCTTCTTTCCCGAGAAAAGCTGTATGTTCTAGAAGAGGTGTGATATCTTTGAGTAAATACATATCTGTATCAAGGTATATACCTCCCTCATCATAGAGCACTTTGAGTCTTGCATAGTCCGCGACAAATGCCCACTTTTTTTCTGCATAGGCAGCTTTGGTGTACGGGTGTAGAGAGATATCAAAAGTATCTTCATTCCATTCTTTTATTTCAAAGTTTGGTGCATACGCTCTAAAACGCTCAATGCATTTTTTCTCAAGTTCTGTCTTTTCCCCTCTCCCAAACCAGAAATAATGTATTTTTTGAGGAATCATACTAATAGTATACAACATAAAACGCCCATAGGCGTTTTATAAATCTGAAAGGGTTGTAGTGAAGCCGCTTGTGTCTGCACCTGCAAATGAGTTAAGTTCGGCGATAGCTGCATCGAGATCTGCTAGTGATGCCGGAGTTGCTAGTATAATGGTTGCATTCTCAGCATCAAGACTGGTCAGTGTCTCGTCGGAAATCCCATTACTGTCAATATCTGCTGTATTGGCATCGACATCTGCAAGTATTTTCTCTACTGATTGTTCTGAAAGGACACCTTTAACAAAGATGGTGGTGTAGCCATAGTAAGCAACTACACCGATAAGTATCAATAAAATAAAAATAGTAAATACTGTTTTTTTCATATGATTTTAGAGAATGGCTGGTGTAGAAGAAGCTACTTGTGGACGTAGTGCTTTGATCGTTTCACGTATTGTTTTACTAAACTCGTGAATATCTTTTACATCAGCTACTACTACTTGTTGTAATTTTTTAGCCTCTGCTACTTTTGTTTTGAACTGACCTTGTGAAGCGCCGCATGTAAAACCTCTTGACTCTTGTAATTTTGCAACAAAAGCTTGCGTATCGGTATCGAGTTTTGTTTTCTTTTCAAGCAATGTCACTATCTGGTTATCGAGGATACTCGTGTCGATATTTCGAGCTTTTAATTTTTCTGATATTGTGCGTACAGTATCGATTGTTTTGTCGAGTTTTATGCTATGTGAAGAACCGACATCTGTAAACTTAGTGATACGTTGGTCGACTTTTTCTGTTATTTTTTCACATGTTTGTGTTGTTGTTTTGGTGGTACTAGCAGCAGAACCAGTAAATGGATTTCCTGTTTGAGCAAAGAGAAGTACTGGAGTCAATAGTACACATAGTGCTGTTGTTGTATATACTGTTTGTATTTTTTTCATATGTATACAGTATACAACAAATACTTTTCTTGTGCATAGAGTTTTGCACAAGATATCTGTAAGTAGGCTAGTCTGATTTGCTCTTTATTTCCGTATTTGTTTCTCTGTCAAAATAAATGCTCTGGATACAAATGGCATTGGGTCACTTGCTTGGCTTTTATAGCATTTTTACCATATAGGTACCAACGAGATTGTAACCTATTTTTGCATAGTATCCGCGCACTCCCACCCCAGCGATAACTGCAACTTTTGTGAGTCCTGCTTCTTTGGCTTGTCTTTCTGCTTCTGCCATAAGCATTTTCCCAAAACCAACATGTTGTGCTTGATTGCCTTCCTCACCAATACGGCGTATTGTACCGTATACATGCAGTTCGCGTACTATCGCAGCACCTATCAGAACTTCTAGATTTGGGAATTGTTCAAAACCTGTTGTGCTACCTTCTTTTGGAATACGCAGTCGGACGAATCCTGCTATTTTTCTATCTGCGTTAATAAACTGTATGAAATGTTCAGTACCTGTTTCGGTATTATATATCTGTGTATCAAGAAAAAAATCTTCCAGAACAACTTCGAGATCTTTTATTTCTCGTGCTCGTATATCGCGCTGGGCATAACCAAATTCTTTTTGTGTCGCATCGACTACTTCACGTAGATTACTTTTGCGACTTGAAGCAAAAATATAGTCTGCTGGAATATCTCGAATAACGCGAATGAGTCTTACATATTCTGGAATCTCTCTTTCACACAATGCCAATACTCTCGTTAGTGTTGCGTCATCGTATGGCACATATTCTATATCTCCGCGACTCCACCATTTGTACAAGACAGATCCTTTCAATATCATACATGGATATATTTTCATCATATCTGGATGATGATGTGGACTGTTGAATAAGTCTCGAAACATTTGTATATCTTTTTCTTCTGTACTTTCTGGAAGATTAGGCATCATATGATAAACGAGTTTGAATCCAGCACGACGAAGTGTCTCTGTTGCTGCTGCACAGTCTTCTGCGGTCATTTCTCTTTTGTTATATTCTAAAACATGATTGTCGAGATGTTGTACCCCTATTTCAACTTTTGTGACACCCAAATACCGCAACCAATTGAGTTGTGCGAAATTAACATAGTCTGGTCTTGTTTCTATTGAAAGACCGATGATACGTGCTTCGGCATTTTGATTGTATGCGTGTAATTGTGTGAGTGAAAGCTCACCTTCTTTGATATGTTCTTTTTCTGGTCTACCCCAGTTGTTGCAAGCTCTAAAAGACTCAGCAGTAAACCATTCCTGATACTCACGCGGATAATAGTCCCATGTACCACCGATAAATATCATTTCTATTTTGTCTATCGGGTGTCCGTTCATGGAAAGTGCTTTAAGGCGTGACCATATTTGCTTGTACGGGTCGAATCTATTTGCAAGTGCTCGTGCTGCCGCCGGCTCTTTTGAGAGATAACTCTTTGGCATATTTTTCTCTGTCGGACAATAGATACAACGACCAGGACAATGATATGGTTTGGTCAGTAAGGATATGACAGCAACGCCAGAGTTTGAGCGCATTTTAAGGCGCTTGAGCATTTGCTCGGTTTCTGGATTTTCTGTTTCGAGACCTTGGGTAACCCTTTCTTTGTAGAGGGCAAGTAGTTCTGAGTTGGTTGGGGTTTTAGTTTTCGCTTCTTGCTCTGCTTGTTTTTCTATGTCTGAAATACGTTTTGAATGTGTTCTATATGCTGGATTGTTGAGTGTTTTTCGAATACGCAGAATATCTGCATAAAGTGACTTATCCTTTGTGATGACTCGCTTGAGGTTTGTTATATCTTTATCATCGTGCAGTTCTTGAAATAGCATTTGTACAGTATAGCATACGATTTTAGCTAGGTCTTGCCTAGCTAGCTAGGCAAGACCTAGCTGAAATGCTATTATAAGTATATGTCACAAAGGTATCACACATTCAATACCGATAGCTTCTATCACATCTATAATCGTGGAAACAGTAAGCAAGTGATCTTCAAAGATAAGCAAGATTATATTAGATTTGTGGGATTGCTTTTATCATGTAATTCGAATAAACATCTCAAGTATAATAACTTAACAGCTGATACCAACTTACTTGATATTGAAAAAGGTGAATCAATTGTCGCTATTGGTGCATACTGCCTCATGCCTAATCATTTCCACATTTTACTAACTCCCCTAGTAGAAGATGGGGTTACCAAGTTCATGCAGAAAGTTGGAACTGCATATAGTATGTACTTCAATAAAAAATACAGCAGGACTGGTGGTTTGTTTGAGGGTAAATTCAGATCACAGTATGTTGGTGATGATGTCTACCTCAAGTATCTTTTTTCATATATACACTTGAACCCAGTGAAATTAATTAATCCAACTTGGAAAGAAAATGGATTAAAAAGTAGTAGTGATACTTTGGCATATTTACAAAAATATCAATATTCTAGTTATCTCGATTTCAAAGGTGTCCATAGAAAAGAACACAAAATTCTCGACATTGGTGCTTTTCCAAATTATTTTCCAACCCCAAAAATG
>JBDLSO010000006.1:0-18332 GCA_039799445.1 Candidatus Parcubacteria bacterium
CTCTGCATACTCTTTTTCAGAATTGTCGAGTCCTGTTTTGATTTGGACATCTTCTGAAAGTGTGGTTCTGTTTTCTTCTAAGTGTAAAATTTGATTTTCTATATTTGATTTTCTAATACGAAGTTCTGAGCTACCACCAGATACATGTAATGCAGATTTTTCATCTTGTATCCATTTCTCTTCTCTATACAGATAGACTGCATAGAGTTTTGAAAGCTCTTCTGTTTGTATCTTACGTGCCTCTATTTTTTCTACTTGTTTTTTCAAAAAGTGCAGATGTGGTGCTATTTCTTTTCGAGATATTTCGGCTTCACGCAGATGTACGTCTGTTTTCTCTAATTTCTTTTCTGCATCTTTGATACGCCATTGATAGAGTTTGAGACCTAGTGCGTCTTCAATCATTTCCTTACGCTCCTTGTTGCTTGCAGTGAGTATTCTATCTGCTTCACCCTGTGAAATGATATGATGCCCTGTTGTACCAATATTAGATACAGAAAGTAGTTCTTGTACATCTTTGAGTCTTACTTTTGTTTCATTGATCAAATACTCATTCACACCATCTGCATATATTTCACGTGTGATTCGTATTTCGTCAAATTGGAGATACGAGAAAACTCCCTCTGTTGGTTGATTGTTTTTTCCTTTTGTATTATCAAACAAAGCTATCACACTAGCTCTTCCAAGAGGAGAAAGTTGTTCTGAACCTTTGAATATCAAATCGGTTCCGAGTTTACCACGCATTGATTTGATAGATTGTTCACCTAAAACAAAACGTATTGCTTCTGCAACGTTTGATTTACCAGATCCATTTGGTCCAACAATTGCCGTGATAGGGTTATCAAGGGTGAGCTTTGTTTTTTTGCCAAATGATTTAAATCCGATTATTTCAATAGAAGACAACTGCATATGTATATTGTATCATGTTGTATATCAAAAAACACACTGTTCTATCTATACTTTTTTGCTATTTTGATGCGATTGAGTTCTTTGTCCATAAGTGCTTCAAAACGCGCAAAATCAATATCACCCACAGAAGACATATTTTTTAATTCCTCTGCCCTCTTATAGGCTGCTTCCGCTCTATCCAAATCTATGCTTTTTGCATCTTCACTTCTGTCGACCAAAAGTATTACAATTGTTTTTTCATTCTCTTGTTTAACTTCAAGTACCCCATTCCACACAGCAACAGGTCTACGACCTAGCTCGGTTGCAATAGTTAATTCACCGGCCTGTATAACTGAAATCAGTGGAATATGATGCGGATATATTGTTACCTCACCCGAAATAGTTGGAACAACAACAAAAGACGCTTCTTCATTTATAAGAGCTCCAAGTGGTGTAATAATTTGCAATGAAATAGTTGACATGTTTATTTGTGATGAATGATTTTGTGAACTATATACTCTACAAAATGAATGAACTTTTCGAGTAATTCTTCTGTGACTCCAATTAAAAAGTGTAGTAATCCGTGCATAATATGATGACGTATATAAGGTAACGCCGAGAGTTATTTACTTTACTTCATCTATACTACCCTTCATGTAGAAAGCAGACTCTGACTTGTCGTCATGTTTCCCTTCTAGTATTTCTTTAAACGATCTGATAGTATCCGCAAGTGATACATATGACCCACTGATACCAGTGAATTGTTCTGCCACAAAGAAAGGTTGTGACAAGAATTTCTGTATACGTCTTGCACGTCCAACTATTTTTTTGTCTTCATCAGAAAGCTCGTCCATACCCAAGATTGCGATAATGTCTTGCAAGTCTTTATATCGTTGCAGTACTTTTTGCACACCACGCGCTACTTCATAATGCTCTTCTCCCACTATATGTGGTTGAAGCACTGTCGATGTAGAATCAAGTGGGTCTACCGCAGGATAAATACCAAGTTCAGAAAGTGAACGCGAGAGTACTACTGTCGAGTCAAGGTGACTAAATGTCGTTGCTGGCGCTGGGTCAGTCAGGTCGTCAGCTGGCACATATACCGCTTGTACCGAAGTGATTGATCCCTTGTCTGTCGATGTAATACGCTCTTGAAGTGAACCCATTTCACTTGCGAGTGTCGGTTGATACCCCACAGCAGATGGCATACGACCCAAGAGTGCTGAAAGCTCAGAACCTGCCTGTGTAAAACGGAAAATATTATCGACAAAGAGGAGTAAATCCTTGTTTTCTTCATCACGGAAATACTCTGCCATAGAAAGTGCAGAAAGAGCAACACGTGCACGAGCTCCTGGTGGTTCATTCATTTGTCCAAAGACAAGTACTGTTTTATCGAGTACGCCTGATTCCTCCATTTCGCGGTACAGGTCATTACCTTCGCGACTTCGCTCTCCAACTCCTGCAAATACAGAGTATCCACCTTGTGCACTAGCAATATTGTGAATAAGCTCTTGTATGATAACAGTTTTTCCTACACCCGCTCCCCCAAATAGTCCAATCTTGCCACCGCGCAAAAACGGACAGATAAGGTCAATTACTTTTATTCCAGTTTCCAATACTTCTGCTTGTATTGACTGTTTGTCAAACGCTGGTGCAGATCGATGTATATCATATTTCTTCTGTGTGTTTGGTACTGGTTTGCCATCAATTGGATTTCCGACAACATCAAACATTCTTCCAAGTACTTCTGAACCAACAGGTACTTGTATTTGATTTCCCGTATCTACTACTTCTTGTCCACGCACTAGTCCGTCTGTACTACTCATAGCAATAGTTCGTACCACGCCGTATCCAATATGACCTGCAACTTCGAGTACAAGCGTAGTACCCTGATTCTGCGCAGTAAGCGCACTGTAAATAGCTGGGAGATCGCCTTCAAAAGTGACATCAACTACTGGCCCAATTATCTGTGTTATTTTTCCGATTTGATTCATATTGGTATTAAATATATTCTTCTGTTAATAGACTTTCTGAAATCAGAGTACCTATTTCTGTTGAAAAGAATAAAAGAGAACAACATATTGCTAGTATTACTACTACTGTAAGTACTGCAAATATAGTTGAGACGGTTACTATTTTTGTATCTGAAACAGAGCGTATTGTATGGATTGTATTATGCTTAGTTAGTCGCGTGTACAATTCATAACCAAGATTCAGTGTAAATATAGCAACAAAAATTGAAACAATACCCCCGATATACAATATCAGTTCTGTTGCCAAACTAAGCACAAAAAGACTTATGATAAATAGTAGTATTTTCCAGAAATGGTTTTTTACCAGATGACTACTCGTGATGATTGTTTGTTTTGTATTTTTGCTTTCAAGTAACGCTATAAATGTAGCGAAATAGAGCACAACTGAAATCCATATACCAGGGAATACAAAAAGTATATATCCGCCCAGTTGCACCAATCCGATAGCTGCTATAACTATAATATAGTTCGGAGCTGCTGCAATTGCTTTTGTAAGTAGTGGCCTGAACTCATATGTAGGGTGCGCAATCAGATATATATTCATCATTGAAACAATAATACTAGATATGATGATTGCTATTGCCACCACAACAGCCAAAGTAAGTAATATTGAACTTATAATAAGTGATTCTGGTAGTATTGAGTATAGTCCAAACAAAAGAGCGCCTGATGCTAGAACAAAAGCTCCAAGAAATAACAAATAGAAAGCAAGTAATGCCAGTATTGGAACAACTGATTTTTTAAAATGTCCATATGCTCCTTTATATACCGAGAAAAATCCCAAATCTGCTTTCGGATGCCCTTTCTTTGTTTCGTCTGTTGTTGTGTGTGTTGTCATATGAAAATTATACACTATTAAATATTTTTTGTCGCAGATTTTCTTTGAACTCTTTATTACCGGCAGCTTTTTCTAATATATGCAGTAAATCTTTGTTTCTAAAATGCTGTTCATCTTTGAGAGCTATAAATTGCTCAAAATCGATTTCTCTAACTGTAATTTTCTCTCCTCCATTATCAAGGTGTTGCTCTACTGTTTTCTGTGCATTCCTTGCAATATAGAAGTGATTTGTGTATGCAATTCTAGAACCTATACCACTTTGATACCACTCTTCCCAATCATCACTCGTATACCCTGTTTCTTCGATGAGTTCACGCATAGCACCTATGAGTGGTAACTCATCTTTTTCTAATTCACCGGCAGGCAAGGTGATAAATGGTGCGCGTCCAGGTTGTTCTTCGTCTAGCAATAGTATTTTCTCTCCCGCTACTGTAACAATCATAGTTACTGAATCCGTTCTACTGAGCATTTCAAATGTTTTGAAACTACCATCAAATTGCTCCTGTTCCCATTGCCAAACTTCGAATACTACACCTTCAAATACTTTGATTGCAGTTTTGGGTATTTGCGATTTCATACTCTATGCTACTGCGCCAGCACCTGCTGCTATCTCTGCTAATTCTTGCGTCACCGCATCTTGTCTGGCACGATTATAACTAATAGTGAGTATGCGTTGTATTTCTTTTGCATTATCACTTGCTGTTTTCATCGCAAACATGCGAGTAGAGTGCTCACTTGCTGATGCGTCACAGAGAGCTCCAAATATAACAGCTGAGAGCAGTCTTGGTACTATCTCTTCAAGCACAGTACTCTCATTTGGTTCAAATATAGTTTCCCTTTGTCCTGCAATTACTACTTGGTCTTCGCTGTTTGTGATCTCTTCAATACTCTTTGTATCAAGAGGAAATAGTTTTCTTATCTTTGGAGTATAATTCATTTGTTTTACAAAATGAGTATACAATATCCCTACATAGCCATATTCATTTTTGTTGTATAGTTCAAGTACTGTTTGAAGCACACTCTCTGCATCTTCTATGCGGGGTGTATCAGTTATATCAGTGAAACTTGCCCTTATTGCAAGTCCTGTTCTTTTTGCAATTTTCTCTGCTTGCTTGCCGATTGTAATGAGTTCTATACTCTTTGCCTCTTGTGCTTTTATGTATTGAATAAGCTTTCTATACAAGTTAGTATTATAACTACCACATAGTCCTTTGTTAGAAGAAACAAGTATAAGAAGCTCTGTCTTGCTTTCTCTCATTTTGAAATAGCTGTGTTCGCTATTTGTTTTTTGCGATATATGAGAGAGTATATTGAGTGCAGCGAGGGAGTAGCTTCTAACCAAAAGTGCAGCAAAAGTTGCCTTTTTCATCTTAGAAACACTTACCATTTCCATGGTACGTGTGATTTTTCTGATATTACCAACTCCTTTTATTTTTTGCTTTATTGCTTTTGCTGCTACTGCCATAAGTATGTACGTAGAGTATTAATCTGCTATATAGAATTCACTTTTTGTCTCTTTGAATACATCAAAAGATTTTTTGAGGGCTGTAGCTATTTCATCTGACCAACTTGTATTGATATCAGCATACAGTTTTGATTCTTCTCTTTTGATATATGCATGTAATTCTTTTTCCCAGTTTGATAATTGTGCTATTTCAACACCATCTGCATATCCTTCGCCGAGTGCAAATATAGTGATAACTTGTTCACTTACTCCAAGCGGTGAACCTTCTATTTGTTTGAGTAATTCTACACCTCTTTTACCACGCTCGATAGTACGTTTTGTTTCTGGATCAAGGTCAGAGTCAAATTGCGCAAAACTTTCAAGCTCACGATATTGAGCAAGTGACAATTTAAGTTTGCCTGCAACTTTTTTCATAGACTTTACTTGTGCAGAAGAACCTACTCGAGATACCGAGAATCCAACATCAATAGCGGGACGAATACCTTTGTTAAACATATTTGAATCGAGGAAAATCTGTCCATCGGTTATAGAGATCACATTGGTTGGGATATATGCCGATATATCTCCTGCTTGTGTTTCAATGATTGGGAGTGCTGTGATAGACCCGCCTCCATTTTCTACATTGCGTCGACATGATCTCTCCAAGAGACGTGAGTGTAGATAAAACACATCTCCAGGATACGCCTCACGTCCAGGTGGGCGACGCAAAAGTAGCGAGAGTTCGCGATATGCAACAGCATGCTTCGAGAGATCGTCGTAGACAACAAGTGCGTCGCGTCCTTGATCCATGAAGAATTCTGCTACAGCAGTACCACTGTATGGTGCGATATACGATACCGCTGAACCTTGCGATACACCCGCCAGTACTATTACCGTATATTCCAAAGCACCAGCTACTCGTAGTTTCTCTACTATTTGTGCAATCTTTGATTCTTTTTGCGAGATAGCAACATAGACACAAATAATATCTTTTCCTTTTTGATTGATAATTGTGTCAATCGCAATAGACGTCTTGCCTGTTTGTCTGTCACCGATGATAAGCTCACGCTGTCCACGTCCAACAGGTATCATTGCATCTATTGCTTTAATACCAGTTTGTAGTGGTACATTGACTGGCTCTCGTGACATAACACCAGCTGCAATACGCTCGATTGGATATTCTTTTGTTCCTTTGATATCACCTTTACCATCTAGTGGATTTAAGAGTGGGTCTACAACTCGCCCGAGCAATTCTTCACCAACAGAAATAGAAAGTATTTTACCGGTACGTGTCACAGTATCTCCTTCTTTTACCTTTCGAGAGTTTCCGATAGTCACCGCACCAACAATATCTGCTTCGAGATTAAGTGCGAGGAGTGTCTCACCTGTTTGAGAAGTCAACATTTCCATAGAGGCGGTATCACGTAGTCCCAAGATACGCACGATACCATCACTACTAGTGTCAACGGTTCCAATAGACTGCTCAGTCATTCCTGCGACAGTGCCATCTATATGTTCTTCTATTTCTTTGATTATTGTTTGTATTGACATACTTTTATAGTTTTTTAAGTTCGTTTATGTATCTTTGTGCGCTTGCATCATAGAGTATTCCTTTGTGAACCGCTCTGAATCCTGCGAGTAGTTCTGGTTTTTGTATTTGTGTTATCTCAACATCAGTGTCACTCGTTATCTTTGTTGCAATAGTACTGAGACTTTCTTGGCTGAGTACAAATGGTGACTCGATACATATCTGATCTGAAGCTCTTTGTGTCTCAAAATAGAATTGTAATTTTTGTAGTATCGGAAGTACTAGCTCCTTTTTACCCCATTTTGTGAGTACATTTTCGAGTCTCTCAATGCTCGATTTGCTACTTCCACTTTTCTCTATTGAGTGTCTGAGACTCTGCGCTATTTTCTCTATATCGGTCATATTATTTTGTAAGAATACGCTTAATATATTGCTCATTTTCACTTGCAGTCATTTTTTCTAGCAATATTTTTTCTACCATTTGTGCAGCGAGAGCTGGAACAATCTTTTGTATTTCTTTGTCTGATATAGCACTTAGTTCAGCTTGTTTTTTGTGTGCCTTTGCAATGATTTCTTCTGCCTCTTTTTCGGCTTTTGTATGCAAATCAGCTGCAAGCACAAGTGCCTTCTCTTCACCAGAAGATACTATTGCCTGCGCTGAGAGTGCTGCTTCTTTGAGTACTCGAGCTTTCTCGGTTTCACTACTTGCCAGTAGCGACTCTGCCTCTTTGGCATCAGAGAGTCCTTTTTCTATTTTTGCTTTTCTCTCTGCGATAGCCTTTTGCACAGACCCAAAGAAAAAATGTTTGAGTACGAAAAATATAATAAGGAAATTAACTAGATTTGCGAGTGCAATTCTCCAGTCAAAACCAAGACTACCAAGAGCTTGCGTAAGTACATCCATTGCTTTATTACATCAAGAAATACGCTACGAATCCAAGTATACCAAGAGATTCAACAAGTGCTGCTCCGATAATCATACGAGAGAAAATAACTCCCTGTACGTCTGGATTTCGCCCAATAGCTTCAAGAGCTTTACCGATAAGATATCCTTGCCCGATACCAGCGAGTGGTATTGAAAATGCTGCTAATCCTTTTCCAATGTATTTTGCTGCTTCTGCGTCCATAGTTTTTGTATGTATATGTTAAAAATAAAACAAAATAGAGAAAATCTCTATAATATACCTATAAGTATAACAAAAATGAGTGAAGTGCGATACTTGACATTTATTGTTTTATAGTATATAATGTGTGTTGTGTGGGATTGTCCCACTGTTGTACGTTTTTAACAAAAAGGAGCTTCTCGCATGACAGAGTCACAAGTTCGTCGTCGTCCACAGCAAGAAAGTGGACTAAAAACCAAAGGTCGTGTGGAAGCCTTCCACATGACACTCGGATACGGCAACATCGTCGGGGAAGACGGAGTCTCGTACTTCGTCCACCAGAGCAATATTACTACCCCTCTAACAAATCGCGGTTTGCGTGGATTGATTGAAGGGCAGCTGGTCGAGTTTGTGCCCTGCACAAAGAAGGCTAACAAACCTCAAGCTTATGAGGTTGAGGTTCCAAGATGGAAACAAATCCACCTTCTGCCTTTCAAAGAGGTTGATGCGTGGACGCCATATGACGATGGCGTCGTGAGTGTCACGATCGACAATCGTGGGACACGGCACGGCGTCTCAAACCAAGAAGCACAGCCATGCGCTGAGCTTCCTAATGGAACATTGTTGTACTACACCGGTCGGCGTGTGAGTGGATTCTCATTCACACTTCCACAGCGTCACCTTGTGGTGGCACTCGGACTCGACAACGAAAAAAATGTTGTTGCAAACGACGCAGTACCACTCGATGGTACGATTTTGATTGTCCGCCGCAGGGTAGATGACCGTAATCATATTAATATCAAAGCAGTTCGCTTCGGCAAGCGCCATGACGAGTATGGTGGGCGTGATACCAACATCCTCATCGTCGAGGAGCGTTTGGCGCTTGATGACATCCCTGCGGATGTCATCGAACCAGAGCTTGAAGAGCTCATGGATGTCTTGTTTGAGGGGCAAGTCTTGCTTCCCTACAACAAGCAGTTCATACCAGCCATTCTTGAGGCAATCAGTCGCTTAAAGTAAGCATTGCTACCTTCAAGAAAAAACCAGGACCCAGCCGCAAGGTTGGGTCCACTTTTTTTGTTATACTATTTATATGAATATACAAAAAGTAATTTTCCCGAGCCGTCCACAGATAGATACCATTTGTGCTTTCTATATTTTACAAAAATACGGAATGTCACATTTCATTGGTATTGAATCAGCTTATATTTCTGTATCACCGATGACACATTCTCTTAAGAGTGGAGAATATCTTGATTCTTCTGGTGTACTATATTTAGACTGCAATCAATCTATATTTGATCATCATATAAAAGAAAATACCTGCTTAACTGATTTAGTTATTGACCACCTAGGACTACAACATAATGCAGAACTAGATAAAATAAAAGCATTTGCAAAACGTGATGACCTACAAGGAAAGGGTATTATTTCTCAAGACAAGTTAGACAAAGCATTTGGGTTACCAGGACTCCTTACTAACTTAAACAAAAGTAGCCGATATACAGCTCATGATATTTTTCACATCATATTACCTCTTTTGGAAGCGCATGTAGAAGAAGAAAAAAAGCGTATATACGACATGCCAGAAGAAATAAAAAGAAAATCACTCACTTCTGAGTTTGTTCCTTTCTCTTGTGAACAAAAGGGTAAGAAACTATCTTGCTGTATGATTTATTCTGACACTACCAGTATTGGTGGATATTTAAGATCATCACTGGGTGGCTACTATGATGTGGTTATACAAGTAAAATCAAGTGGTCATATCACAATTTTAACTAGACCGTTACATAAAATAAGTCTACGTGGACTTATTTTACTTATTCGTTTAGAAGAATTAGCTTCAAAAAATAAAAATATAGAAATAGGTACAGAACAACTACTTGCGGCAGGTACTATAGAGAGTGTTCCTGAATGGTACTATGATACTGCAACCAACTCATTATTCAATGGCGGAAGTAGTACTGCAGTAGCACCAACTACTATCAATACAGAGCAACTTATAGAGATTGTACGTATGGGGATTTCTGAGAAAATGTTAGGATAAGAACTAATGCTCACCGTCTTTTTTGAGCACCATTGCATAATACACAGTGATAAGACTAGTGAACACCAGTGCCTGCACAAGTGCTACAAGGAATTCAAATCCGAGCCAAAGTGCAGGAAGTATGTATGCAAAACTTCCAAGTGCAATAGCCATCACCACTTTACCGGCAAACATATTTCCAAACAAACGCAGTGAAAGTGAAATAATGCGAATGAATTCACCAATGAGTTCAAGCAAACCAACGAAAAACTCAACAATAGATATCATACCCTCGGCAATACTTTTTCGAAAGCCATTGTAAACTTCTTTGAATTTGAAGAAATGTCCCAAGTAGCCAACTCCATTCTCACGAAAACCGATAATTTGTATGACAAGTATTGAACCAACCGCAAGAGCAAAAGTAGTATTAAAATCTGATGTAGCACTTCTAAAGACCGACTCACCTCCCCACTTGATACTGGTTAAGAGTGGTATATGACCCATGAAATTTGATAGCCCGATAAACACCATTACTGACCCGAGTACAGGAACTGCTTTAAGAGCACGTTCTTTGTCTCCGACCAATTGCTCTATCAATCCAAGTATGGCTTCGTATATCATCTCTACAATATTTTGAAATGTGTTAGGAATCAGTGAGATATTTCGCACCAAGAGAATAGTAGCCAATAATACTACAAACACTGAAAGCATCAACATAAGAGTTGTATTTACAACTGGAAAATTGCCAATACTAAAAACAGTCTCTGGCTGTATAGACGGAAAATGTGCATGCGGTTGCAGGATTGTATAGTGGTGTTCTTCTGTTGTTGTTTTCTCTATTGCCATACTTAACTGCTTTATATATCTTCTTTTTTTATACTTTCTTTCTCTTTTATAATCAACCTATCTAGTTCAATCATTTTGTTATCTATTTTCTTGTATATTTTCCATATATATATCCACGATATACCCATAACAAGGCAAGCGAGCCCAAATGTAACCAAGTCTCCTGTACCATACTTTTTGTCTAGAAAATTTCCTAGAAATACCGAAGCGACTACTGGCACAAACAATATACCAAAAATATGAAATAATGACACTGACAAGCGTCCAATCAAAACTTCTCTTTCTGCTTGTAATTCTGACAGAGTACTCATAATAACAGACAAAGTATAACACAGAATCTCACATTTTCCACTGTTGCGCAGCTTACCTCAGATGCTATACTGATGAGTATATGACAGAACAAAAACACAAAGAACACAGTGCGCATACTCAGGAGAAACGTACTCCAAGGCAGTCAAATGAGCGAGCTATTTTAATAGGTGCAGTGCTTATCGCAATTTCAATATTGCTACACGGTGTCATAGTGGGAAATAGTAGCGGAAGTGACACAAAAACTACAAGCCTAGTCACAAAACAAATAGTAGATGAAGTTTTGAAAACAAGTGTCGCACATAGATACTTCGAAGGTTCAGTACCAACAGAGCCAATAGTATTCACAGAGTATTCTGATACCGAATGTCCTTTCTGCAAAAGTTTTCACCCGACAATACACACACTGATAGAAGAAGGAAATGGAAAATACGCATGGGTATACAGACACTTCCCTCTTTCATTCCATCCAAAAGCACAAAAACAAGCAGAGGCTGTCGAATGTGTACGATCCATCTCAGGAGATACAAAAGCATTGTACTTCTTAGACATTATATACAAAGTAACTCCTTCAAATGACAAATTAGAAGAGACTACATTATATGAAATTAGTGACAAAATGAAGTTGCCAACAAAGAAAATAAAAGAGTGTGTTGAAGCTGGTACGTTTACTCAGAAAATCAAAACGAGTATAGAAGACGGTACCAAAGCTGGTGTTCAGGGTACTCCACATACTATCATCACCAAAGGCTCAGGTGCCAATGCTGAGGTAGTTGGTGTTATCAATGGCGCTCAACCACGCGAAGCAATAGACGCAATACTATCACAAGTGAAGTAGAAGTGGTCAATAATTTTACGTTTTTAGTTATACAAAAAAGAGGCTAGCGCCTCTTTTTTGTATTAACTAATGTCTAAACTTTACGTCCAACTACGACTTATAGCCCAAACAAAAGTCGTATTTCTTCACTAGCTTCCCAGGGTGGATCAAAAGTCAGCTCAACTTTCCCTTCACCCATACCCAAGAGTGTCACTGTGTCGCACACATCGGCAATAAGCACATCTGCAAACGGACAGAGTGGGCTGGTCAAAGTCATCACAACGGTAATATGATCAAAAAGCTGTGGTGCTATTTCTTCTCCAAATTGTATATCTCGAATGAGCCCGAGCGATACAATGTTCACCGCAAGCTCTGGATCTATGATCTCTTTGAGTGCGCGTTCTACTTCTTCTTTTGTTTGATTAATATCCATTTTTTTTAATTGTATTAAGTATATCAGTTCCTTGAGTACGCACAATGACACCGTCTTTACAGATATAGATGTGTTCTGATTCAATTTTCTCGACTTCGTGTAAATTGTGGCTAACGATGATAAAACTCATCCCTGTCTTTGCGAGTGCGTTCACAGTCGTATATATCTTTTGTACTGTTTCAAAATCAACACCAGAATCTATTTCGTCAAGTAGAGCTAGTTTAGGGCAGAGCACAATCAGAGCGATCAATTCCATTTGTTTTTTTTCTCCCCCACTTACACTACTTCCAATGTGTTTGAGTAGTAATTCTTTGGATATTCCGTACGGTGCGATAAGCTCTTCTACATATGTTTTATACTCAATAATACTTTTTGAGTGTTCTCCTTTTTTTGTATACAGTCCAAAAAGCATTTGCAGCAATGTCAATCCTCCTATATCTGGTATGTCCTGTGGTACAAAGAATATACCACGTGCACCTTTTTCTTCTGTCGTATTATTGCTTATGTCTTCGGATTCAAAATACATAGTGCCGGTGTGTGAATAACCAGGGTATGAGAGCATTGCAAAAAGCAAACTACTTTTGCCACTACCGTTGGCACCAATCAGAAGTACTTTCTGCCCTTGATCGACAACAAAATTATCAACTGTGACAAGCGTAGTGTCATTTTTTATTGCACTGAAATTGGTAAGAGTAAGTATATTCATATACAAGAGTATACCATATATGTGTTAGTGCAACTTAAAATACTGTTGTAGCGCAGAAAGTGGCAATAATACGCAAGCAGCCCTTTGAGGTGATACAGTGATACCCAGCATATCGTATATATCTTTGGGTAATATCGCTTGTACTTCCGCAATACTTTTGCCTTGTAGAAATTCTGTAAAAAGTGATGCACTTGCAGTTGCTAATGCACAACACTCACCAGTAAAAGAAACACGTTCAATACGTGACTCATTCTCGAGTATATATAGACTCAAAGAGTCACCGCATGTAGCATTATGTACCGAGCACAAAACAGCATCTGGGATAACACCCTTGTTCTGTGGTCTCATGCTGTGTTCAATAATATGTGCTTTGTATACTTCATCCATATATTTAATTAAAAAGTGCTGATATTCTCTTTAATTCGGTGACCAGAGCATCTATATCTCTTTGTGTTGTGTATACATATATACTAATACGTGTAAGTGGTTTACCTATAACCTCTGTGACAAGTCTTTCGGCGCAGTGATACCCCGATCTGACCGCTATACCCCTCTCCGAGAGTAATGCTTCAACATCGTGCGTGTGTATATGTTGAAAATAAAAAGAAATGATACCGCAATTATTCGGTGCTGAAACAAGGCTAATACGTGATATAGAGCTCAATTGAGACATCGCATATGTGTGTATTGTTTGTGTATGTTTTACTATTTGCTCTATACCAATATCTAGAATATACTCTGCAGCAGCGCCAAGCCCAATTATTCCAGAAATATGTTGCGTACCAGGTTCAAAACGTTTTACACCTTCTTGAAAAATAACTCCACCTTTTGATACTGATACAACTGCATTACCACCAAAAACTGTAGGCTTGAGTGTCTCTAACATTCTTTGCTCAATATACAAAACACCAATACCTGTCGGTCCGAGCATTTTATGCCCAGAGAAAAATAATACATCTATGTTGCTACTTTTAACATCAACAGACACATGTCCAACAGCCTGACTACCATCACATATGAGTTTCGCTCCTTGTGTATGAGCAATATCTGCATATGTGTTGATATCATAAATGGCACCTGTAACATTGCTTGCATATTGCATACATACATAATCGGGTTTGTATTCCTCTATCTTTTTTTTAAATTGCTCTAATACAATATCTCCCCCACTATCTATATCAAAGAAGTCTAATTCATATTGTAATTGCTGCTTTTTTTCTAAAAGTGTCACCAAAATACTATGATGTTCCAATATACTAGTGAGTATACGAAGTGTTTTACCACTACCTGTATTGCATATCATATCTACTATTTTGTTTGCTGCATCAGTAGCACCACTTGTATATATAATTTCCTCTGGCGTAGCACCAATCAGTCTAGCTATCTGTACGCGTGCACGGTCGCATTCTGTCTTTGCTCTCTGAGAAAGTCCAAAGTTACTTCGTTCAATATTAGAGCGATACTCGGTATAGTATTCATTCATTTTCTCCACTACAAGGTTTGGTGTCAGTGAACTTGAAGCTGAGTCAAGATACACCAAATCCATTCCAGTTTTCTGAATATATTTTGTATATATAACAAAGTCCTCTCTTATATTTTCTAATCTTTTTTCTTTTTGTGTCATATATCTAGAAAAGAATCAGTCAATATCTGTTCTGCCTCATTTCTGTTGTACCCTTTTGTATGTAAGTATGCAATCTTTTCCATCGACATTGGTACAATACTCAGTGAGTGCGAACACACAACATTATCCGTAGATATTGAAAGTGCTGGTATACCAGAGACACGTGCATTATCTTTGACAAGGAAATCAGCTTTCTCTGTACCTTGTATATCGGTATGATTTTTTTCTGCTCGTATTTCGCTTGTATATATCACTTCTGCATTATCACTGACAACACCTCGTGTTTGTATATGCGATACTGTTTCCTTGTTACTGTGAAATACTTTGTGCGATATATCAGCCATCCCAGTGCTGAGCATCACTTTTGAGACAATCGAGACAGTACTATTTTCACCCTCAATATATATATAAGTATGATACAGTCCTGCTTCTTGTACATATTCTGTATATACCAATTCTGCGCCAGCTTGTACTTGTATTGCCAATAATCCTTTAGCTCCCGCTCTATCTATTTCTCTCTTCTCGCCTGCTTTCACGACAATAACCACCTGAGAGTATTCCTTGGCAGTATAGGTGCTTGTTACTTGTAGTCCGTATTGTGTGCTCATATCAAAATCCTTGTATTTCTAAATCTATCAGCTTGTTCAATTCTATTGCATATTCGAGTGGTAATTTCTGAAATATGTCCCCGACAAATCCACCCACCAATATGCGTGTCGCTTGATTTGTATCATATCCACGAGAAAGTAAATACGCTATAGCTTGTGGATCAAGTTTACCTGTACTTGCTTCGTGGGTGATCTGTGATGTACTATTGCTTTGCTTGGTTACAGGTATAGTAAAGCTTGCAGAAGTAGAACCAAGCAATATACCGTCGCATTCGATGTGGCTAGTACTATGCTCAGCATTCTGTGCTATATGTACAAAACCACGATATATAGCAGTTCCATCACTTTGAGAGATTGATTTAGATCTGATAATCGAGTGAGTCTGTGGAGCCAAGTGCACTACTTTGGCACCCACGTCTTGTATTTGCCCTTCACCTGCGAGCACAATGCCGAGCGCCTCACTAGTTGCACCACGTTCAAGCAGTATTGACGATGGGTATAACATAGTGACACACGAACCCATATTGCCAGAGAGCCATTCAACTTTTCCATTTTCATATACGAGTGCTTTTTTGGTATTCAAGTTATAGGTATTTTTAGACCAATTTTCTATACTAGAATATTGTGCTTTTGCACCTTTGTGTACAAATACTTCAACACAACCAGCATGCAGTGATGAGCTTGTATATTTTGGTGCAGAGCAACCTTCAATATATGAAATCTGGCTTCCCTCATCCGCAATGATGAGTGTGTGTTCAAATTGTCCACTACTCGGTGCATTCATACGAAAATATGCTTGTAGTGGCATAGAGACTTGCACACCTTTAGGTACATATATAAAAGTCCCACCACTCCACACAGCACCATGCAGCATAGTGAACTTGTGATCACTTGCTGGTACGCACTCATTCATAAAGTACTTTTGTACAAGTTCTGGATATTTCTGTACAGCTACATCCATATTTTCAAATATCACCCCTTGCTTTGCCAAAGAGTCTTTGATGCGGTGATACACCATACCCGAATCATATTGTGCTCC
This sequence comes from Candidatus Parcubacteria bacterium, assembly GCA_039799445.1. Lineage (GTDB taxonomy): Bacteria > Patescibacteriota > Minisyncoccia > Phycocordibacterales > UBA5272 > JBDLSO01. The sequence continues at coordinate 16,240 of JBDLSO010000006.1, forward strand.
GACACCACCTAGGTATTCGTGTTCTGCTTGAGGAATACCCAAGTCAAAGTATACCTGTTTAATATCAGCCGGTACTTCATCCCATGAATCTGTTTCAGCCACACTTGGGTCTTTGAAATACACTATATTTTGCAAATCTAATCCAGCTAAACTTGGCCCAAACTTTGGGAGTGGGGTTTGTGCATATTGTGAAAATGCTTCCAATCTTTTGTGTAGCATCCATTCTGGCTCATTTTTTTTGGCAGAGATATCTCTCACCATCTCTTCTGTTAGTCCATATGCATAGTCCATAGATACCTAGTATAGCATACTAGGTATCACGTTTAGCGAAGTACGCGAAAATCATATTACAGAACAAACTTATTCTTCGTCTTCTTCTGCTTCAAGATAATACCCATCAGGTCTATTATACAAACCACCCAATTTGTTCGTATGCCCAAATTCTGCTACAACAAGATCATTATACGAGGTACCTTGATACAAGCGTAGTCCTAGTTTTTGTGCATAATCTTCCATATATTTTTGCACTTCTGCTGTAAATTGTTCTCTATGTGCATCAGTATAACCTGTATTGGTTTCTATATTATCAATTTGCATTACTGGCTCGCCATCCATTTCGCCTATATATGTCCATATCGCTGCTATTGGTACAGGTTTTTCTCTTTTGGTGGTGTCTACTACTGTTACTATTTGCATACCGAGGTCAGTCAGATAGTCAATAATCGGTGATTCTGCCCCATGTATTTCTCCTTCTATACTGACACAACAACCAGTATAATTCCCTAGGTACAAACTGCTATACGGATTTCTGTTGCAGATACCGATAGTCATTTCGCGCCCTACAAGAGCTGTGTTTTCACCACTTTCTAACGTTTCGAGTGTCGACATAATAGCTTGACTATCTTCTTGTATATGTTCAAATAGTTCTTTGGTTTCAAATATGTCATATGAAATCTTCATCTGCTCTGCGATAGATTCTATATATGTTTTTGCTTTTTTGAGACGGAGTATGAGCGATTTTGTTTGATCAAGTATACTTTGATCTATTCTCTTTATTCTTTGTATATACTCTATATTTCTTGCTCCTGTTTCAGCTTGTGCCAAGGCTTGCTCTTTTCGAAGCTCTACTATCCTAGTAGCTTGTACTGTGATAGAACCCAGCATACCGTTTATCGCATCACGCATCTTGGGCGATTTATACTCTCTGAGCATTTTTTCAATACTTGCAATACCTTTTTGCATACCAATCTTTTTCTTTTCATCATCAGAACTGTGATAGGCTTCTTGGAGGGTGGTAAGTTTTTGTAGCAATTCTTGCTGCTTGTCGTCAAACTCATGTGATACCTCCATATCACTCGGTATACTATTATAAAATCCTTCTTTGAAAGTTGTAGCGAGAGTGGTGATATTTTCTTCTATCAAGCGTGTAAGTGGTGATTGTATATAATTAGTTGCCAATTCTATTTCTGCACCAGTACTAATAGTGAAAGATGTTTCAGATTCATAATACAACCAATCATTGCTTAATATTCCGGCTGTTTCTATCGCTGTAAGTATTTTGGGATTATTTTTATACTCTCGAAGATTCTTGATGTTTATTTTCCTATTTTCTGACGCTAATAAATCAAGTGGGGGTATTTCTGATTCTCCGTTACCAATAGGTTCTTCATAATACGAATTTTTTCTTGACTGAGTTAAGCCTAAAACGCTTGAAAGTTTATCATGCATTACTGTATTTTTCCAACCTTCTGATTGGGAAATATCACCCATCGCATTTTTCGAACTGTCAATTTTATGCAGCCTGTGCAGTCCTTCGAGTGCTGTTTGGTCGAATTCCACAATTTTAGATATTAAACGAGGAGCCATACGAGGATTGACTTCTAAATGTGTTCCAAGTAAGGGCATACTCTTGATAGCTTCAATAGAAGTATCAAAAGTATCATATATAGCACTTGTAATGAAAAGAGCTTGAAATGCTGTACTTTCAGGGAAAATTGCTTGGATAGTATTTACCCGAATCCGCAATTCTTCGGTTGACTCAACAATACTTTGCACTTGTTCGCTAGTCATATGTGGTGCCCAATCCATTTCAA
>JBDLSO010000007.1:0-17905 GCA_039799445.1 Candidatus Parcubacteria bacterium
GAATTATTCTATAATACGTATTTCGCTGGACTCTTTGCTGATACCAAGTGCCTCTCGTTCTTTTTTGTCTACAAATGCGAGCACTGTAAACAATGCTGCTATACCTATAATAAGGCTACTTATAAACAGTATTCGTGGATGCTGCGTAATATCAAACCCAGCGCCAGATACGGCTGCTGATTGTATAGAACTGACGGTCGAAGTAGTTGCTTGGTCAGTACTGGTCGCGATAGCAAGTGTGCTGGTACTTTGATCTGATTGTGCGGTTTCTCCCTCTCTTTCGGTATTAAATACTGAGGCAAATATCTTTTTGCTGTATATTTCGACTGGATTATTTGAGGCTACTGATTGTGGGCTTGGGGTATTGTCTTCTACGGGGGTAGTGCTACTGGCTATTTCTGTTTGTATCGTTTTAGAGTCTTGCGCGTATTTTGCAACCAATTCCCCACTCGGGAATTTGAGTACTACATTGTCTGACTTTATAAATAATTTTGTTATGATGCTTGGAAAAATAATTTTTCTACCTTTGAGCACAAGAGTATTTTTGGGTATAGTAAAATGTGTTCCGGTGAGACCTTCTGCTTCTAGTACAAAGCCGCCGATATCGATATCATATATTGTGTTGTTGTATAATTCGACATATGACTTCTCGCCAAGTTCTACATGAGAAACTTCTATATTTGGCTTAACTACTTCTACCTGTATTTGATCTTTGGCAATGTATTCACCCGAGATGACATCGAGTATCACTACATAGCTACCTGGATAATGAAAAGTGTGTCTGACTTGTGTACCCCTATCACTACCACCATCACCAAATGTCCAAATGAGGTCTGCATTGGGAAGTGACTTTCTGGCAGCTGAGAGTACTTTGCCTTCAAAAATGACTGCTGCACCTGCGAGTGATACTCTGTCCCCTCCTGCAGATACATAGAGCTGCATATCGCTTGGCCATGCACGATATGGACTAGTTGGAGTTGGTTGTGCCGGCTGAGAGGTTGGTGTCGGATCTGCTGGTGTAGCTGCTTCTATTTCTGCTTTTGTAACTGTTGTAGCGGTGCCAATCGATGGGAACCAAGGAAGGAATTCTGCATTTATGTTTTGTAATGATTTACTATTTTTACTTGCACCTGCTGTTGCTGTATAACTCATACTACTGATATCATTGCCAAGACTATCCCTGAGTATGATAGTATCTCCGTCATTGTTAAATGAAGTAACGATATCTATTATGGTGGTAGTTATGTCAGAGAAAGCTGAAATAAATGCACTTTTGTCGTCTGCTAAAATCACGTAACCGCCTGCTGGAACTATCACTTGACCTGGTATAGTGTGATTGGTTCCATCAAATATTTTCCAACCTTTCAAGTCAAGTGGAGTATCGTCTGGATTATAGATTTCAACCCACTCACCTCCTTTTATCGGATCATACATGACCTCTGTTATTTGAGGTGCAGCTACAGCGGTTGTATGACCCATAATACACATCCAACAAAGTACACTTATTTGAATTACATATTTTTTCATATTATATAGTATAGCAATAGTAATAAGTGCTATACAATAAGAAAGCGGAACCATTCTAGTTCCGCTCGTGTTCCTCTCGTACATATTCTATGTACGTTTTTGTCCTAAGTAGGTATCGATACCACTGAGATTGTTCTCAGCTTTTTCTGCGTAGATTTTCAATCTCGCAGAGAGAAAGACTTTTGGACTTTTGTTGGGTCTTGATACCCATTTTTGAAAACCCCTCACAGCATATAGTGGCTGATGATGTGCTACTGCCATAAACGTGGCAACAGTGTCGGGGCTTTTTTTGCCAATGTGCTGCAATTTCTGTGCTTGCTCATCGGAGAGCTCGCGCAGTAAACTGGTGAGATTGTATATCGCGAACAGGTACGCCGCCTTTTCGTGATCACTTCTCACCAAGTACACAACTGACCCTGGTATTTGTAATTCCTTTGGGAGGAACTGATTTACCACGGAAGCACCTTCTGTGCTTTGTGTGTCTTCTCGTACTGCGTACGAGGTGAACTGCCAACCACCAAGGGAGGCTAGGGTATCACCGAGAGCTGGAATGCTGTCGATGTACTCTCTGCCTGCGTTCTGCAGGAGTGTGTCAAGCAAGGTGGCATTGAATGCACCGTCGACTCTGTTGGGGAACAATTCTGTCATCAAGTATGCAACAAGATGACGAGAGGATATACCCCCTGCCAGAGATTGCAAGCTGTGGCATTTGACTGCTGTGAGCTTGCGAGCCTGGCAATAGTTTGCCCAGTCAAGATTCTTCTCGACCGATCTGGCTGTACTCTCTACTTGCGAGACAAATGTACCCAAGGGCATTTTTGTCTTAGAAGATGCACGGTAGCGCGTGGTTATACGCTCCGCATTGGTAAGGGTCGCTTCAGACACATTCTGTATCTGGGTTTTCTTGTGCCACATTGCTTCGAGATTTTGCTCGAAATCAATGGGGCGCGCAGCTGGCACTTGTCCCGCAAAGCCGAGATAGTCGGCATTGAGAGAAGCAAGCATTCTGCCCGTCATCTTCTCAAGGTTGACTACCACTGGCCCTGTTAGATTAGGACCAACTTCTGTTTCTTCTGCTTGCGATTGAGGTGGTGCCGAGATGTACTCGGGTGTTGTACGCTCTTCTGGCAAAGTATGCAGATGCGTGTCGCCTTGCGAGAGCGAGGTAGCATTCACTACTATTCCCAGTGCGAAAGGGATATACAGCAGCATGATTGCTGCAAAAAACCCTTTTGCCAAAAAGTCCCGTGGATCATGACGAAATGCCATTTCCCCGCGGAAATAGATCCCTTTGGCGCGAGCCAGCAGAATCGCCGCTTTTTCTCTTTTTCTCATTTTATTTCCCCGTTGGAGCTGCATTGCCCCATGTGTATATTATATCATTTTATAATGTATTTGTCAATAGTATTTAAAGTACGCTGAAATTACATAGGGCGGGTCATATAGTATGCTTAGATATATTAAAAAACCCACGACACATATGTGTCGTGGGGGGTTATCCCTGATTTAGGTAAAAATCCTCAAAAACTTAAGAGGGTTACCGCACTCACCTTTACTCACTAGGTGTGGTAGTGTGGGATATCCCCACGAAAAATCAACCCGTTTGCCTGACCGATTTACTTCGACCAGCCTGCCGTCTGGCCATCGGGCGTCGAGGCGAGTTTTGCTATCGGTAGCGGTGCTGCCGATCCAAAGATCGTAGAGTAGGTCTAGAACCCACTCTATACTGTCAACGAAAGGTATTCCTCTTTCTTTTGCGATGGTATATGAAAGGCCCTGCATTGGGCCAAAATACGTTTCGAAGGCATATCCTGCCTGAGGGCGGGTGGAAGTATCAATAATTGATACTATGTCTCTTTTTGGGGATTGCCATTGAACAATCCCAAATTTTTCCTTTGCTATTTTGAGTAAAGAGGGTAAGTATAGCCCTCCTGGGTTGTACAAGTTATAGCTTGCACTGGGGATGTTAATCCCCAGGATTTCTCGGTAAAAAATTGTTGATCGAGATTCAGCGGTAATTTTTTTTTGTTGCATTTGCATTGTTGTCCCCTTATTTTTTCATTTGAACTATTCAAATGATACTTTAATGTTAACATATATAATTTATTATGTCAAACATTTGTATGGTACACTGAAATTACATAGGGCGGGCTACGTAATGTTACATACAAAAAACACATAAGTTAGTCATATGTGTTTTTGTATACTTGATATATTTATTTGCCCAGTAATGCAGCAACCCTTTGTTCTGTCGGTGGATGTGTAGCAAAGAGTCCAGCGAACCATGAAGCGCGCTTGTTTGGTCTACCATTGCTATCTGTCTTTGCACCGAATGGGTTTGAGATATACAAGTGTGCGGTTGCTGCATGGGCATGTTTGAGAGGTTGTGGGAAGTTCTGGATTTTTTGTAATGCTGATGCCAACCCTTCTGGATAACGAGTGAGCAATGCACCTGTTGCGTCGGCTAGGAACTCTCTTTTGCGTGATATTGCGAGTTGTATGATAGTTGCGGCTATTGGTGCAAGTATAGATGCTGCGATACCGAGCACGAGCGCAAAGATCACAGACTTTCCGTCACGGTTTTCCCCACCAAAGAGACTAGCACGCATTGCCAAGTCAGCAACAATGGAAATAACACCTGCGAGTACTGAGACAACACTCATGACAAGCATATCTCGATTTCCAATATGTGAGAGTTCATGCGCGAGCACACCTTCGAGTTCGGCTTTGGTCAGAAGTGGCAATAAGCCAGTCGTAACCGCAATAACTGCATGCTCTGGATCACGACCAGTTGCGAAGGCATTGGGAGCTGGATCGTCTATAACATATAGCTTTGGCATGGGGAGTCCGGCTGTGATACTGAGATTTTCGACACTGTTCCAAAGTTCTGGATAGTCCATTTTGCTTTCTATACGCCTTGCTCCTGCCATAGAAAGTACCATCTTGTCTGAGAACCAGTATGAGTAGGCGGTCATACCAAAAGAAATGGCAACACCTATGTACAGAAACAATGGATTGTTAAATCCTTGCGCCAAAAGAAAACCGAGCCCAGCTGTGAGCATTCCAAAGACAATCAAGAGCAACCAAGTTTTCCTGATATTTTCAGTTTTATGGGTATATAGATTTGGCATAGTATTGTTTTGTTAGAATGTTACTTCTACTGGTTTATCCATTACCTTTTTGTCTGCTTCGTTTAGTTCAAAGAGGTCTTTGTTTGAGAATCCAAAAGATTTTGCAAACACGTTCGCTGGAAAACTTTCTATCATTGTATTGAGTGTCATCACAGTAGAGTTGTAGAAACGGCGTGCAGCTTGTATTTTGTCTTCTGTATCTGAAAGCTCTCTTTGTAATTCCATGAAGTTCGCACTTGCTTTGAGATCTGGATAACTTTCTGCAAGAGCAAATACGCTTTTGAGTGCGCCTGTGAGCATATTTTCATTTTCTGCTTTTTGTGCAGTAGACTCTGCTCCACCTGCCATTGCGGTATTTCGAGCAGCTACTACTTTTTCGAGAGTAGATGTTTCGAAATTTGCAGCACCTTTTACAGTGTTGATGAGGTTTGGAATAAGGTCATAGCGACGCTTGAGTTGTACATCAATATCTGCCCATGCTTCGAGTACTCGGTTACGAGATGTGACGAGGGCATTGTATGTGAATACAACAAAAAGTACAATGAGTGCAAGCACAGCGAATAATATAAGTGTTGGTGTCATAAGAATTAATTTTGTGTGTACCTGGTATAGAAATTCGTGCATGTGCACGGATTTAAAGCCATTTGTGAATTAGGTACTTATATAATAGTGTATAGATTTGGGGCTGAAAGTCAATCCTGCCTATATGTAGCAAGGTTGTATAGAAATAATATGCTATTATACATAGATATGATACAAGAACAATTGACACATAAAAGACACACTCTGGCACATCTTTTGGCAAGCAGTGTTTTGAAAAAATACCCTCATGCAAAACTAACGCTGGGTCCTGCTATCTCAAATGGCTTCTATTATGATATTGACTTTGGTACAGGAGAAAAACCTGGAACACCAGCTGACTTCAAGGCACTCACTACTGATATCAAAAAATTGATACAAAAGTCGCTCACCTTTTCGCATCGTGAGGTTACTATGGACGACGCACTTGCATTCTATGATGGCAACGAATACAAACAAGAACTGATTCGTGAAATCGCAGAACGCGGCGAAACTATCACACTGTATACTGTTGGAGACTTTACGGACCTGTGTCGTGGTGGACATTGTGACAATATCGCAGAGATAGACAAAGAAAGTTTTGTCATAACGCATAGCGCTGGGGCATATTGGCGTGGTGATGAAAAGCGTCCGATGCTCACTCGTATTTATGGTCTCGCATTTGAAAACAAAGATGAGCTTGATGCCTATGTGACCGCACAAGAAGAAGCGAAGAAACGAGATCATCGGGTGATTGGAAAGCAGCTGGGACTCTTTATTTTCTCGGATCTTGTTGGTCCTGGTTTACCGCTTTGGACTCCAAAAGGGACATTCTTGCGAAATAGTGTTAATGCTTATGTACAAGAGCTTCGAATGCGCCATAATTATGGACAGGTTACTATCCCCCATATCACAAAAGCAGACCTCTATCATAAATCGGGTCATTGGGAAAAATATGCTGAGGACTTGTACAAAGTAGAAACACGTGACGGACATATACTTTGTATGAAACCAATGAATTGTCCTCATCATGCTCAGATATATGCTTCTGAACTACGAAGTTATAGAGAGCTTCCTGTACGGTATAGCGAAACGACTATGGTATATCGTGATGAGCAATCTGGAGAACTCTCGGGTCTTTCGCGGGTGCTTTCTATTACCCAAGATGATGCTCATATATTTTGTCGTGAAAATCAACTTGAAGAAGAGATTAATGGAGTATGGGATTTGATTGAAACATTTTATGGGACATTCGGATTTCAAAACTTAACTCCTCGTTTTTCGAGTAGAAATGATGATGCAAAATTCAAAGGAAATACAGAACAATGGGACAAATCAGAACAGATCATACGACGTCTGCTCGATACACGTGCAGCTGGTAAGTGGTTGCCTGGAATCGGAGAAGCTGCTTTTTATGGACCAAAAATAGACTTCATGGCAGAAGATGCGTTGGGTCGTAAGCATCAAGTCGGTACTATACAGCTTGACTATGTGCAACCAACAAACTTTGGACTTGAATATGTTGCAGAAGATGGTAGCAGACAAATGCCTGTGATGATACACTGTGCTATCGCGGGATCGCTTGAACGATTCCTCTCTGTGTATATCGAACATTGCGCTGGCAACTTCCCTCTCTGGATGGCACCTATACAGGTGAGTATCATACCAATTGCAGATATGCATGTGGAATATGCAGAGCGACTTCAGAAAAATCTGATTGATTCTGGTATTCGCTCAGAGCTTGCTGATAGCAAAGACGGTTTTGGAAAACGTGTACGAGCAGCGAAAGATAATAAGATACCCTACTTTGTTGTGATTGGTGACAAAGATATTGAGGCGGGTATGGTGACCTTGGAATCACGAGATGCTGGAGCACTGGGGCAATTTACTTTTGATGCTCTTTTGAAGAAATTAGTAAGTGAAATACAAGAGAAGAAATAATCTGTTATACTATTTATATTACAAAGAATAATTCGTACACAATATGCAAAATAATCTATTCAACCTCATCAACCAATTAACACAAGAAAGTAAATCACTATGGCGTATCAAAGACCAATATCAGAAAGATGCGCAGACAGACGAACAGCGAGCATTTTGGCTCAAAATACAAAAAGAAAAAGAACAAACTGTTGCAGAATTGCAAGAGATGGTGAAAAAAGAAATGCAATAAAAAATGCGACCCAAAAGATTGGGTCGCAGTGTTTTGAGTGCTTCCTTTTATGCGACGAGCGCTAGTGGCGCGTGCTCTGTGGAACGAGAGGAGGAATAGAATCGAACTTCGACTCCTTCTCCTTTGTTTCGTAGGGCGCATCTGTTGCAACCCCTCCTCCCATTTGGTGAAACCCAGTCAAACCTTACACCAGAGGGTTTGATAATGAGCCCAGAGAAAGTACTGCCAACGGCAGTCCCTGGGACTGTATCTTTCTTCCCTTCGTGTTCTCCACCGCAAGAATGACACCGATATCAATGTCATTATCAGTTTTGAATGCGAAGTGAACGAGGCGGCTATCACCTTCGTCTGTCATCTGCACATTGTGCAGAGTAATCTTGTTTTCTTCCATTTGGGCTGCAATTTGCAGCGCCAAATCAGAGGGGATATTCATTGCTCTCTCTCCTGTACATACAAGCCACTTTGGCTTGATTATTCCACATGGAACAATGTTTGTATTTAATCATATTTATGTCATTTTTCAAAATGAGTGGTGGTGGGTATGTATTGAAAATACGGGCGGCACCTTAAGGTGCCGCCCGTATTTTCAAAAAACTAACAACTCGAAACTAACACTATCCTATATATCCAAGTTGGCTTGCTTGGCGTGAGTTTGAATAAATGATTTTCGTGAGGGTACATCGTCGCCCATTAGTACTTCAAATGCTTTTTCTGCATCGAGGGCATCATCGATACGTATTTGTTTGGTTACTCTCGTACGTGGATCCATAGTTGTCTCCCATAACTCTTCAGGATTCATTTCTCCGAGACCTTTGTATCTTTGTACATTTGGCTTACGTGAAGCAGATTTTGTTTTGACCTCTGCCTCTTCGTCTGTATCGTCACCCTCTTCTCCTATTTCAATATCTTCTGCATTGTATCCAAGACGCTTGAGTGTCGCATCACGCTCTGCGTCAGAGTATGCATAGTAGTTTTCTTTACCATGTTTGATTTTGTATAGCGGCGGCTGAGCGATATGTATATGTCCAGATTCGATAAGTGGTTTGAAATATCGAAAGAACAATGTCAAAAGTAATGTACGAATATGTGAACCATCGACATCGGCGTCCGTTGCGATGATAATTTTGTGATAGCGAAGTTTTTGTATATCAAATGTATCTCCAATAGCGGTACCGAGTGCAAGCACCAAAGCGCGGACTTCATTTGATGCGAGCATTTTGTCTAGACGCGCCCTTTCAACATTTAATATCTTTCCTTTGAGTGGCAGGATAGCTTGGATTTTTCGGTCGCGTCCTTGTTTGGCACTTCCCCCCGCCGAATCTCCCTCTACTATAAATAACTCTGAGAGTTCTGCGGATTTACTTTCACAGTCTGCAAGTTTACCTGGCAGTGTCATACCCTCAAGTGCTCCCTTGCGTAGTACAGAATCTTTGGCGGCTTTGGCGGCTTTGCGTGCACGGAGGGCTAGTAGTCCTTTGCTAATAATCGCTTTTGCGTCGTCTGGATTTTCTTCAAGGAACTCAGAGAAAGCATCACCAAATGCAGTAGCCACTGCTCCTTGTGCTTCCATAGATCCAAGCTTTCCTTTGGTTTGTCCTTCGAATTGTATTTCAGGAAGTTTGACTGATACTACCGCAGTGAGTCCTTCGAGTACGTCGTCACCATTGAGGTTTTCGTCTTTTTCTTTGATGATATTATTTTTGCGTGCATATGTATTGACCAGACGAGTAAGTGCAGTTTTGAAACCGGTCACATGTGTTCCTCCTTCTGGGTTTGGAATATTGTTCGCATAGGCAACTAGTTTTGTAGATATTTCATCAATATATTGTAACGCTACCTCTACAGTTACATTATCTATTTGCTTCTCGAAATAGAAAATATTTTTGTGTATTGGTTTTGAGGTGATGTTATAGTGACGAACAAGAGATTTGAGTCCACCTTCAAAGAAGAAAGTTTCGGTTGGTACTTCTAGTGCTGTGTCGTAGAGATAGTATGCTTTTTCGGTATCTATTTTTGTAGTCACTTCGCGAGCATCAATACAATGAATAGTGAGTCCTTTTACAAGATATGCTTGTTGACGCATATGGTGCACGATACGATTCCAATCAAATGATATTTCTTTGAATATCTCTATGTCTGGTTCAAAAAGTACAATAGTACCTCGACTACTTGATGTTGCTATCTTCTTCACATTGGCTTTTTTGTGTCCTTGTGAATACTCTTGCATATGTTGCCCACCATCGCGATGCACATCGACACGTGTATAGATAGAGAGTGCGTTTACGACAGAGGCTCCTACACCATGTAGCCCTCCTGAAACTTTGTAGGCACTTTCATCGCCACCGAATTTACCTCCGGCATGCAGTGTAGTCATCACCATTTCGAGAGCAGAGAGCTTGGTTTTTGGATGTATATCAACTGGTATACCACGGCCATTATCGACCACTCTGACACGGTTTCCTGGGAGTAGTGTCACTTCAATACGGTTACAGAAGCCGCCCATCGCTTCGTCACGTGAGTTGTCGAATATTTCTTGGATCAAGTGATGTAGTCCGTCTGGCCCAGTAGAACCGATATACATTCCTGGGCGTTTTCGTACTGGCTCAAGGCCTTCAAGTACCGAGATTGCTTCTGCGCCATATGCGGCTTTTTTGTTTGGTTTTTCTGGGGTTTTTGCTGCCATATATAAGATATATTATAGCATAAAAAGCTACATAGGGGTATGCAAGCACTATCAAAAAAACACATGTCTATAACACGTGTTTTTTTGATAGTATCCCCTTTTTTACAACACCCCTGATAAGCCATATACAGCAATGCTTTTTGAGAAGAGAGATTTGATACGGAAGTTATGACCTTCGTATTTTGTACCCTGATAAATTACAACTGTGATTCTGCCAAAGCGTGTTCTATACGTGGGAGGAAGTTGCGGCGTTTCTCATAGATTTCTGTGCACAGTTCACTTGTGATTGGAGCATGTAGAAATGGCATATCTTCAAGACTACTCGCCCAATACCCAAGTACGCTCAATATGCGCACTGTGTACAGTAATTCAGTGCTATATAATTCCCGCTCGGATTTCTCTTCATGATGTAGTAGGAAATAAAATGCTTCTAGAAGCACCTCATACAGTTCAATATTCTGCTCTTCACCTCGCACAAGGCGACGCAAGCGTTCAAAGAGTTTGGCAAGCATACGCATATGTACTATGTCGCTTGGTCGATTGATCAGTTCGCAATGTACAAGCCTCAGAGCTGCTTTACCTTTGACAAAACCAAGCGATATGTGTGAAAAGGTTTGCAATGTATATCTGAACTTTGATTTGTTCATACGTACTCCTGTTGCAAGTACTCCAAGTAGTCCATACTCTCTGGTATAGATATAGTAAAAACTATCGACATCACCGTTTTCGAATATTCCGAGCACTATCCCCTCTGTATTGTGTATAGCGTACATACTGTTTGTCTAAGTATCTCAACAAGGGTTACCCTTGTAAGGGTAACCCTTGTTTTTTACTTATCTCTTGTGTGGTGATTGAGTATCAGACTGAATTGCAAATCACCAATAGATACTTCTTTTGCATCTGTGTTTTTCTCGGTACCTACTGATACAGTTACAGTACTCAATCCACATGTTTTTTGTAACTCTATCTGTATAGATTGAAAGAACTCTTGTCCAAGTGTGTCAGTCTGAACCAACAAAACTGCACTATCACCTTGCGAGAGCCCGTGGTCTTTACGCATATCTTTGATTGCTCTTGTGAGTTCTCGCATATCACCCTCCTGTTTGAGTTCTGGAGTGATATCTGTGTCGAGTTCTACACCACCTACAAGTGCAGTATTTTCTACTATACTTTTTACATTGAGTTCATCACATAGGATTTGTATATGACTCTCACTCATACCGGCGAGACTTGGTACAGAAAGTGTTTGTAGAGGTTGTCGTACTTTTATGCCTGCACGATTCCTAGCTTCCAAACCAAGCGACGCGATACTACGTGTTGTAGCCATATTACTAATAGCGATTTCATCTATATGTCCACCAAGTGGCCAAGATTCGAGATGTACACTTTCGCGTTTTCCAGTTGTACTGATTCCTTGATATATACGTTCAGCCAAGAACGGCATAAACGGTGCCAAGCATTTTGAGAGCTCAGCGAGAACATAGCCTAGTGTTTCTATTGATTGAATTCTCTCTCTTTCATCTTCACTTTTCATACGGTCACGACTACGACGCAAGAACCATGTCGACAAGTCATCAATAAAGTTTTCGAATACTCTAGCGGCACTGTCGAGCTGATATGTATCTAGTCCCAGTGTTACTGAGCGAATAGTTTCGTATAGTCTGCTACGTATCCAATGATCAAGTACGTGCTGTGAGCTGCTACTTGGAGCAATATCTTGACTCTGATACATTTGATAAAACGAATACACATTTTCAAGTTTTTGCACTACTTTCTTACTTACTTCATCAACCAGAGAATCTGGGAAAAGCGTATTTTCACCACGTACAAGAGGGCTATTGATAAGTGCAAAGCGTAAACTATCGGCACCATACTTTTCTACAAGTACCATAGGATCTGTGTAGTTACTTTTACTTTTGCTCATCTTTTGTCCATCTGCTGCCATTGTTAGTCCATTTACTATCACGTGCTTATATGGAGTGGTTTCAAAAAGCCCAACTGACATATTGAGTAGTGAATAGAACCAGCCACGTGTTTGGTCTAAGCCTTCTGCGATAAAGTCAGCTGGAAAATGTTTCTTGAATGTTTCTTTGTGTTCAAATGGATAATGTAGTTGTGCAAAAGGCATTGAACCAGACTCATACCAGCAATCAAATACATCAGGTATACGAGTAGCTATTCCTTTACAATCAGTATTGTGGCAGGTATATGTTATATCATCGATATATGGACGATGGAAATCAAGCCCATGACTTGAATATGGATATGGCTTGAAATCAAGCGACATAATTGTTGCATTTGGTATGAAATAGTGAGCACCACTTTCTGCTTTTGCACTGTGACGAAACTCTCTTGCTTGAGTATCTGAATAATTCTTTGTCAAAGTGACAAGCATCCACATTGGTGCGCCGTGAGTAACAAAAAGTATTTTCTTGCCACTATATTTCTGCTCGCATTCAAAAAGCAACTCCGAGAGTCTACCTTGTAACTCGCGGTAACTTTCACTACCTTCCATGTGAGCATCAAAATCATAATGAAGTACTCGTAATTTTTCCCAAAAAGATGCGAAGGTAGAGCCATTGGCCTCACCAAAATTAAACTCAGTGAGTCTCGCATCACTTATACATTCTGCACTACTTATACCTATCTGCTCTGCTACAATATGTGCTGTTTCAAGAGCCCTCGGTAAAGGAGAGTGTATGATGAGGTCAAAGTCTCCGACAGATAACTTGCTCGCAGCATCTGTAACTTCTTGCACACCTTGCTTGGTGAGATGATTCTCTGGGTCGCCTTTTGAATCGGCGAGATCAGAAACATTACCGATACATTGTCCATGACGCATGGCAGAATATGTATTTTGAGCAACGAGTTTGGTTTGTAGGTCAGCCATGCTGCCAAATACGTCGACTCGCTGACAATCGCTACATTTCCATACTGGCAGCGGTGCACCCCAATAGCGACTGCGAGACAATGCCCAGTCATGAGCACCTTCAAGCCATTTACCAAAACGCCCGTCTCGTGTATGTTCTGGTACCCAACCTATTGTCTGATTTTCAGATAGTAGTTTTGATTTTATTTGAGTTATATCCATGAACCAACTCGAAGTTGCATAATTGAGAAGAGGTGTATCACAACGCCAACAGTGCGGATATGAGTGTATTATTTTTTTCTTTGAAAAAAGTGTACCATTTTTGGCTAGCCATTTGATTATTTCTATATCTGCTGATTGTGTATCTCCGGCAATTTTTACTTTCATTCCAAAAAAATCAGTCACTTCTTTGGTGAATGTACCATCGAGAGCTATGTGTTGTATAAGTGGTATATTGTGCGTACGAGCGAGCGCATAGTCCTCTGCTCCAAACGCAGGTGCTTCATGAGCAATACCAGTACCAGCTTCTTCGGTGATAAAGTCAGCATGCCAAATACGATGTATATTGTCTTTGTTCTTCATTTCAATATCCTTGAAATAGTCAAAAGGTGGTATATATGAGAGACCAATTAGTTTCTCTCCTGTGAACTCTTCTACTATATGTACTTCTGTATCAGCGAACACCTCAGCAATTTTACTCTTTGCAAGTATATAGAGTGGTGAATTTGCATCGTCGATACGTTGTACTTTTGCGTATATAACATCTCTGTTCACTGCAAGTGCGGTGTTTCCTGGTAATGTCCATGGCGTTGTTGTCCATGCCAACACATATGTATTCTCCTCTTGGGTGAGCTTAAATTGTGCTGTCACAGAGATATCCGTCACATCTCTGTAACTACCAGGCATATTTACTTCACTTTGTGCAAGCGTTGTTTCGCAACGCGGACATATATGCATTATCTTGCTTCCTTCATATATGAGTCCTTTGTCAAAAAGAGTTTTGAAACTCCACCAAATACTTTCTGTATAAGAAGAATCCATTGTCTTGTATGGATGATCCATATCAACAAAACGCCCCATGCGTGGTATCACCTTTTTCCACTCGGCTTCGTATTCAAATACCGCCGCACGCGCAGCTTCGTTGAACTTATCAATTCCAAATGCCTCTATGTCTTTTTTGTGTTTGAGATTATATTTTTTCTCAACAATATTCTCAAGAGGTAATCCATGACAATCCCAACCCCATACACGCCTGACAGTATTGCCCTTCATTGTTTGATATCTTGGTATGGTATCCTTGATAGTACCTGCAAGTATATGCCCATGATGAGGTACACCTGTCGCGAAAGGTGGCCCATCATAAAAAGTAAAATTTCCTTTTGGGGCTGCTCCAGCTGGTGACTTGATTGATTTTTCAAAAATCTGATTGTCTTGCCAAAATGTGAGAGTCTCAAGCTCTTTTTCATTGATTGTTTTTTTGTGTATTTCGTTCATATATAAAATAAAATCGTCCGCAGATACAAGTAAATAACTTATATCCAAGGACGATTGTATGTCGTGGTACCACCTTGTTTCCCCGCGCGCCGTAGGCGCGCGGGCTCATTTGTTGGGTTCTACTTGTCCGGCTTCCCGAATGTTCTTCCCATAGCTCAGGGGTGATTAGTCCCGTCAGCGCATGTAGATATACAATAACATATATTGCGATAAATTACACGCTATATGTTATGTCTACTGTTTACTTTTTTATAAATCCTTCGACTGCTTTGAGCACTTCCATTGGTATCATATATACGACTGTGTTTGATTGATCACTCGACATATCGTTGATAGATTGAAGTGTACGCAGATGCAATGCACCTGGTGTCTCAGCTAGTATACGAGCAGCTTCTGCCATATTGCTCGCAGCTGCCAACTCCCCTTCGGATGTGATAATAACTGCGCGCTTTTCACGTTCTGCTTCTGCTTGTTTGGCGATAGTACGCTCCATATCATTTGGTAGTGATACGTCTTTGAGTTCTACACTATTTACTTTCAGCCCCCAGCTGGTCGTTTCTTTCTCGACTATTTCACGTATTCTATCTGCAATCTGATCACGTCCAGAAAGTAGTTCATCGAGCGTTGCTTCTCCAACAATGTTTCGCATTGTGGTTTGAGCATATTGTGAGATGGCATATCTGAAATCTTCTATTTCAAGTATTGCTTTTGCTGCATCAGCTACTTTGTAGTAGATAACGGCATTTACCGATACTGAAACATTATCACGCGTGATAGCATTTTGACTCGGTATATCTGTCGCTTTGACACGTATGTCCACTTTTTGATATGTCTGAAACACAGGGATGATGATTCTCCACCCTGGCTCGAGCATACCAGAATACTTACCAAGTGTCAGCACCACACCACGTTCGTATTGATTGATTTGTTTGATAGTTACCAACAAGAAAACGAAAACTACTATTGCAATGATGATTATTTCCATATGTATATAGTATACTCTTTTTATTTCAAAAATACACAGAATGCTATCCTCCTTTATTCGTCATTCTGTATTCTATATTTTGTGTAAACTACATCCTCTCTGGTGCATTGATTCCTAGTGTATAAAGTGCTTCTTTCAAAACATTTTTTGTTTGCTCTACTATGTATAGTCTGTGCTCAGTGCCTTTTGCATCCCCCTCTATGATGATTGTGGTGTCGTTGTAGAAACTATTGAACTCTTGGGCAAGCTCAAAAAGATAAGTGACTAGTCGCTGCGGCGCAATATCGTTTACAACTGTTTGAAGTACCTCTTTGTAATGTAATAATTTTCGTTCTACCTCAGAAATACTTTTTTCTGTGTCTTTGTGTGGATATAGCTTTTGGGTTTTTGCTTTATCAAGCAAAGAAGCGCAGCGTGCATGCGTATAGAGTAGATATGGACCAGAATCGCCCTCGAATGAAAGCGAAGTGTCTGGATCAAAGTTTATATTGCTTCCTGGGCGGGCGCGCAGTATTGAAATACGTATAGCAGACAATGCAATGTCACGCTGAATTTTCTCTTGTTCTTCTGCTGAGAGATGTGCAATATGCCCCCCACTACGCACGCGAACTTCTTCGAGTACTGCGTCTATAGTATCTTCCGCGAGCGGAACACCCCCCAAACGACTCGACATCTTCGCACCCTTAAATGTCATACGACCGTGAGGGACATGCATGCTTTTAGCAATTCTACTCTTCCATTCTTCATTTATTTCTTCAGCCGCCGCAAAGACGGTCTTAAAATGAGGTATTTGTTCATTGTCGGTAATGTATATAGAATAGTCTCTACCCGCTCCACCATGCTTGATATCGAACTTTATATCAATAAGACCTATATCTTTACCACCATATGTAGGATTACCTTGTGAGTTTATAAATACAGTAGTATTTATGTCTTTTCTTGATTCGTTTGGTATGTATACAACCGCACCCTCACTTTCTGTAAAAACATTTGGAATGTTGTTCTTAATAATCTCTACTCCCCTTTCTCCTGCAAAACTTTCAAAAATATATGTATTAATTTGAGAACCTAGGCTTTCAACTATTGAGTTGAAATAAATAACATTTATATTACGAATATGATCATAAAGCTCTATTTCTCTACAAGGGATACTAAGAAAAAGTTTTCTTGCAATCTCTTTTATATCATCCTGACTTTCAAGTTTTTCCTCAAAGTGTCTTACCCCACGACTATATGCTTCACCAAAATATCTAAAGTATTCCGTAGATTCTTTAACATGCTCAAATGAGATAGGAAAATCTTTACCTCCGTCTTGTTTTTTATCTATATAAAAAATTATGTACAAAGCTTTTGCTATCCCAAGAGACATGTCGGATGGAAAAGACATCGTAGCAACCTCAGCCCCACCTATTTTCATAATTCTCACTACTGATTCTCCAATAAAATTATTCATCAAATGTCCTATATGAAATGGTTTGAATAAATTCGGCGAAGAATGTTCTACCAAGACTTTTTTGCCTGTATATATTGTTTGTACTGATTCTGTATTTTCTAGTGCCACTCTGATTGCTTCTGTGTTCAAAGTGATGTTGATAAATCCTGGACCTGCGATTTCTATCTTTTGTATTTCAGAATATTTTTTGTCTAGCATTTTCTCTACCAAGGTGCGGGCAAAAAAAATCGGATTTTTCCCGCGTTTATTTACAGAAGTGGGGTTTTGCCCCGCTTTTCTTTCCAGCAGAAAGTGCCACGCTGGTCATATAGTCACCATGAGTACTTTCTGTTGGCACCGTCACAAGCACCTCAGATAGCTCAAAATTACCCATTTCCGCTAGGTTTTCAAAAATATAGTGCTGTATTGTGTCTCGTATCATGTAATACAGCATAGCATTAAATAGTGACTGATTACAAAAGAGAAAGATAATACTAAAATATCTGTGATTTTAAATTATCAGTATATACAGATGGGTTTGCTAAATCTGACTGGAAATGTTATTGTCAATTCAGAAATTGGCAATAGTGCCAATAATATAAGGGATATACAAATGAATACACATTATGTTGGCTCTGCATCAGCTCGGATTGTTGCTGATAGCAGCATCGCCCGTGTGCGACTGACTTCACTTGAAGTCGAGTTTCCCCGACCTTTTTTGGCAGAGTTTAACACACACAGAATGCTCTCAAAAAACTCTGCAAGTTCGCGAGCAATTCCTGTTTGGAAGCGTTTACTTGCAGTGCTTGAAAAGCCATATGTCCCCAATACTTTTGGTGCAAATATGGCTGGTATGCAAGCAGCGGATGAGTTATCTGAGGCAGATCAAACATTTGCAAGAACCAACTGGTTAATTGGTCGTGATCTTGCAGTCATGCAAGCATTTATGCTCGCAGGTGGTGAGAAGCAACTTATGCAAGATTCCAAGGGGGCAGCTGCAGCTCTTTGCCAAACAATACGCGAATTGCAGCTCACTTATGGTAACTTTGGCTT
>JBDLSO010000008.1:0-17736 GCA_039799445.1 Candidatus Parcubacteria bacterium
CGGTATAGTAAAAACATAGAAAACCACAAGTATAAGAAACGCACGAATAGTATGCCAGAAAAACATATATACAGTATAGCAACTCATATAAAAAAAATATAGGTAGCTGTGAGTATAACTACCTATATTTTTTGTATTAATTAAAGAAAATATAAACTATATTTGGCTCTGTGTTTATTCATTTGCAGCGGCTAAATCTTGTTTTTGCTTCTTAATTGCAAGCACTTGAGATGGGTCAGAAGTAATTATTTGGTCTTCAGTATAGGAAGCGATTATTTTGATAGCTACGTGTTTGAGTCCAGCAAAGAAGATTCCTTCTCCTACATTTGATTCTAAAAGCAAGAACTTCTCCTCGTCCGTCAGATTAAATGTTTTTTGTAGTACATCAATAGAAGATGGTGATTGTTTGAGTAGTAATTGTATTGATGAGTTAGTAATAATAGGTAACCCATATGGAGATTTCAAGAAGTCGTTGACGTCTTGGGTTATTGTACACACCCCTAAATAGTATTTACGTCCACGCTTTGCAAGCGAGAAGAGAAAGTTGGCAGTATCCTCTGATTTCATCATCCACCAAGCCTCATCTACTACCAGAAGACGCTTACGCAAGTTACGACGTACCGCATTCCAAATGTAGTGAGTAATAATATACATAGCCACAGGCTTGAGCTCATCTTCCATATCACGCACCGAGAACACTACTAGTTTTTTGTTGATATCAACATTTGTTGGTCGGTTAATAAATCCAGCCCAAGTACCCTTGGTGTATTTGGTGAGTTTTTGTAATAATGTCTCTGACCCCTCCATACCTGCGAGTACAAGTTCAAAGTCTGACATCAGTGGAGACTCAATATTTGAAAAGTCTGAATCAACAGTGATATCCTTGAGGGCATATGTTTCACTTATTGCTCGGTCAATGATAGCATCTTCCTCGGGTGTGAGCCCTCCAAGCATTACACGGAAAAGCCCAACAAGATTCACAATATTACTTCGAAGGATATCAGAAGGATTCTCATCTTCGTTTACTAGTGGGAGGTCAAATGGATTAATATGATGATCACTTGAAAGTGATATATTGAAATAACGCCCCCCAACCGCGTCCGCCATATATTCGTATTCACGCTCCGGATCTATAATAATAACCTCGGTATCAAACATAAGTGTACGCAATATTTCGAGTTTGGTCGCATAGGATTTTCCAGAACCAGATTTCGCAAAGATAATAGAGTTGTAGTTTTCAAGTGAGAACCTGTCAAAGAGCACAAGCGACCCATTGTGTCTATTGATACCATACAATATTCCTTTGTCAGAAGTGAGGTCAAACGAAACAAAAGGAAAAAGAGATGAAAGGGGTGTTGAATTAAGTTTTGAGTGTACACTAAGTAAATCATTACATGCAGGTAAGACTGTTTTGAAGCCTTCTTCTTGCTGAAAAAGAGCTGGTTTGACATATATGAGTTTTGATTCAAGTATTGATTTGATTTCTGACTCGACCTTATCAAGCTCTGACTCCGATGAGCCGTATATGGTGATATAGAGACCTACATCAAACATTTTTTCTTGTGCCTGCATCAAAGAGTCGCGCAAATCTTCTAAGTCTTGATATGCGACGTCAAGCATCGGATCTCTGACAAGCCCCTTCTCTGCTCGTATATTGATCTGACTTTCTACCTCAGCAACTTTTTTTTGGAATTGTCGCATGATAACAGTCGTATCTATCGGATGTATATAGAGTGCAATATCAAATATTTTATCTAGGTTTATGATAGGTGAAAACCAATTATCAGAAAGATATCTCGGGTATGATATAACAAAAAATGTACGAGCAATTTTGTCGCCCAAATTCAGCGCTCGCGGTGTTACTTGTACCGCCGAGGGAGCAATAATATCTCGAAGCTCAAGAGTCGCGGCTTCGTATATTTCGCTCGGAAGTACAGGAGCAATACCAGTACTGCTTGTTATAGTTGTTTTTGATTTTTGTTTTAATGCGTCGAATAGTCCCATGGGTTTTTGTAGAATATAGAATTTGGAATATAGAATATTATAATTCTTTTAAGTTATTCGTTGATTTAATTATACCATGTAGTAGCTTACTTACTAGGGTTATTTTTTGCTCTACCAAACTGAAATCCAATTCTGATATATAGAGCAAGTCTTTAGATATCAATAATTGATTTTCTACCTCATAAAGTGATCCAAGTGCTATTTGTAAAAAATGAGCCTTATCTTTGTATGTTCGTCTGCCATAACTTTCGGCAATGTTAGATGTTATAGGAACAACAGCCCTACGAATTTGTGTTAGTAAAGCAAAATATTCTTCTTTTGGAAAATGCTTTGACAACGCGTATACACTGAGCACTAGCGAATGAGATTCCCGCCACACACGTAAGTCTTTGTAGCTACTGGTTGATAATTGTTCCATAGTGTTTGATATATACATTCTATATTCCAGATTCTATATTCACAGAAAAATCTATTGTAAACTAAACTGACTTGTCAGTTTAGTTTACAATAGGTTTTTCTGTCTCACCCGGGTTAAATAATTTATAGAAAAGCTCTACAATCTCCTCTGTACCAAGTCGTGCGACTCGTACACCCACACGAGTAAGACCTTGACTCACCACTGCAACACGTTGTTCAAGTTGACTTCGTGCTTCTTCGAATTCTTCTAATTTCATTTGTTTATTTTGAGCACTACTTTTCTTTGCTCCAAAAGGTAGTTTGGATGCAAAATTACTTCCTACAAGAGAAGTACCATATGGCACGACAACAAAGAAGTTTTTAGTCATAATATTGCGCTTGTCGGTAAAGTCTTTGATAAACTCAATATATTCTCTGATCTGTACTTTGAGCAAGTCCTCGGTGACGTTTTTAGCCCTATCTTCAAGTAAGGCAACATAAGGTCTGATATCGAGCCTGCGTGACTGTATAAATATTTCGCATGAGAATTCAAGTGAGTTGAGAAATGTTTGGAAACCAGAAATAATCGCCTCTTGTTCATCGGCTGCTTTAAGGGCAAGGTTAATAGATGAACAGATAAGTACAGCACGCATTTCTGTATCGCTTGTCATAATAACCCCATCACGAATTTCTTTGATAGGTACAAAATCTTGTGTTGGACTTGTTTGCTCGTTTGCCATATATGTATAAAGTATAACACAGCACACTTTTAATTTCTGTTATTATTGTCGTACACATCTAATCCCCAACTCAGTTCTTTCAATTTACTCTCAGATAGTCTCGGTACAAATGAAGTATTGGAAGCAATAGACTCTTCATCTTGGGTTTTAGCCGGTTCTTTTTTCTTGGGCACTTTTTTCCAAATATATAATTTATTTTTTGTAAAATATATAAATCCTGCTTCGAGTATGTTTATAAAAGGTCTATTATTTATTCGTACAAAAGCTAGTGCTACACCAAAACCAATTACTGGACCTGCGAGCATGACCGCAAGAAACTTAAAAGGAATAAACGACCAGATGACAAATGCAAGAGCCCCAGCACCAACCAAGTACAAAAATTGCTTAAAAGTGAGCGGCCCAAAGAGCTTATCTTCGACGTCGATGAATTGTGGTACACGGAATTTCATATATACAGTATACCACAACAAAAGATACACGAAGTGTATCTTTTGTTGTGGTATAGAATCTAGAATATTGAATAGAGAATTTATAATACAATAATGCAGGTGAACTCAGTTTGTTGCCTGCATTTCCTTTATAATATTTATGTTCTCTCTTCTTGTGCCTTATATCGGCTCTTTATAGGGGTCTACACTATATACTGTAGGTGCTTTTGTTGCAGGTTTGGGTTGTTGTGCATACACTACTGTAGTCGGTGAGGTCTGTATAGCACTTTGAGGCTCTTTTTCAGCACCAGATACTTCTCCGACACTAGGCTGCGCCTTACTCACTATTAGTTGTATCATACCAGGGGTAGTACTTTTTTTCACAGTGATTTGTATTTTGTCATGGACAGGATTATTCTCGGGGAGCTCTGTGTGCTTTTCTGTAATAGGTAAGACTTGCTCTTGTACTTCTGTGTGGGTCTGTGTTTGTGCTGGAGTATGTGTGGGTGCGGCGTCCTTGATTTCAACTGTTGTTTGCGTAGGCTTGTTTGCGTTTTCTGCAGCGAGTAAAGTCGCTTTTGTAATGATAACAGGAGACTTCTCAATCATATCAGCGCCTCCGCCAAATAAATGTGGTATATATGGCGAGTCAGCAGGCTGTACTCGTACCGAACCGTCCGCTGGGGTGAGTTCACGAACTTTTGGATGGTATGGAGCAAAGAGCTCGTCAACGAGATGTAATTTATCTTCTGTTATAAGTGGTCCGTGGCTCATACTGCCAATATCTTCACGATAGGGGTCAGTAATGATACCGCTCATACTCTCATCATAGATAGCACCAACACCAGCTATATTACTATTTTTGCTTTTGTCTTCCTCGTACTCACCAATTGATTCATCACGTATAACACTGAATATTTCCGTATCCATATGGTCGACAATCATCTGTGTTTGAGCAGCATCTATATTCAGTCTACTAGATACTTCTTTTTGAAAAGCCGCAGCTGATACAATTCCTAATATTGTTTCTATGATAAGGTTGTTGAGTATTTCCCACTTATCAATAGGTAAGCCTATTTCTTTTCCTATTATAGAGACCTCTTCTTTTATAATATCGCTATACACAAAATCTTGCGCAACCTCAGAGAGTTTTGCATACAAGTTGTCTAATTCTTCTGTTGTAAAGTCAATATATTGTTTCATTTATTTTACTTTGAATCCTCTTTCGATTTATCTTCCTTTTTCTTATCTTCTTTTTTGTCCTCCCCTGCCCAAGTCTTTGAATCATTTTGATTATCATGCCACTTTTTAGCTTTGTCTCGTGCGACACCGGTTACACGCTTCTTTTGTTCAAGTTCAGCAATTTTTTGTTTTTGAATATCATCTAGATCGTACTCAAAAATATCTTCTTCGCTTTCTTGACCAGGAATGAGTCTACCATTTACATATTTAGGTACTTTTTTTGTACCAGTCTTTATTTTCTGACCTTTGTTTTTAATAGCTTCTATTTCTTTGTCAGTTTCTTCTATATCCGCTTTGATAGCTTGCTCTAGTTCAGTAAAGGTTTTTAAATCACCATCTTTTGTAAAACCAAACTTTTCGAATATTTTATTTTGTGCTTCAATGCGTGCTTCAGCAACCCTCTTTTTCCTTGCAGCGGTTGCAGCCTTAGTTGCGGTTTTGGTGACATCTTCATTTATATTTGTTTGGCTACGTTCACCAGTTATAAAAGCTAGTGAATTACTGACTGGTTTTGTTATATTTTTTGTAAACATATCATCCATAAATATCAAATTACCTTTACTATCTCTCTTCTCAACAGGAACAGTTCGTTCTTCCTGTGCTGCAACTTTCACTGGCTTACCGTTTGCATCAAGCACGATGTTACCATTAGCATCTCTCTTGTCTATCATAATAGCATTACCAAGCAGATCTTTTTTATCCACCATTCTTTTTTCTGTAACTATATCACCTGATGCATCTCTCTTATATTCAATAACTTTGCCATATGTAGAAACTCGCTCTATGTTTGCACTTTCTCTAGCTTTTTTCTCATCAGCTGTTTCATTGGCAGTAGCACGTATTTCTGTTGCCTTCTTTGCTGCTTTTTCTCTTTCTTCTTTCCTTTTTTTAGTTTCAGCAACAGTGTCATCGTAGAAGCCTTTACTTTTAGACTCACCAAGACTACTGATATCGAGCTTTGTACCAGCAATCCCATTTATTTTTTTTACACTAGCACCAAGTCCTTTACGCATATCAAAACTCGAATTACTCGCACCTGTGCCGACAGTTAACACCGAATTTGCTAATACACCACGTAAACCACCTTGTTGTTTTGCATTCTGCAAACTCTCTCCCCATTTGCCGGTTGTGACAGATGCACCAAAACGCCCAACAGACTTGCGTAGTGCATAGCCTCCTACACCACCAACGGTAGCGCCATAGAGTTTCGCACCCCACGCACTCGACTTCTGTGCGGCAGCACCACCGAAATCTTTTGCTATTTTGACACAGGCAATGAAAAGCCCCCCCATTACAATACCTTGAACGAGCATGATTGCAATTTCCGAAAAGAAACCAACATTACTTGACCCAGTTACTCATTGCAGAGATTTCAAAAGCCCGGCTTCGGTACCGTTACCTGCCACTTTAAGTGTGACAAAGAGCATAGCAAGATAGAGGGGCGCTACAAAGAGCTGTTCAGTTAATTTTTTCCACCATTCCTTACTCCACTTATCTACAAAACCCATGATACCCCCTGCAAACATGAGTGGTGATAACACTATCAAGAATACCAAGACTACAGCACGCGACAAGAATATCATCGCTCCTTGTACTAATATAAAAGCAGCTAGCATCAAGAGACAGAAGACTACAATAGACCCAGTAAATGTATCGTATATTGTTCCAGTTTTACCACCACCAATATCAATAAGCGGGGTTGTTGCATCAGTAAGTACTCCAGTTGCACTTCCTCTTTCTATAGCCCCGGTTGTCTGTAGTATTTTTGCAGTACCAATACCAAGACTATCTACAATAGCAATACTGATACTGCCTTTTAGTATGCTTCCGGTTGCATCAGTCGGACTTGCACCAAGACCGGCGTAGAATTGCAGCGCAACAATATTTGAAAGATCTATCATTGCTTTGGTGAAGAAAAAGCTAAAGTTTGTCAGCAGTGAAAATATGATTATAGCAACCAACTTTTGCTTCAAGTCACCTTTGTCTTTACCAAGCGAACGACCGATTATCTTTTCTATTGCAATTTTCAAGAGCTGAAAGAGTATGATGATATTGAATAGATTTCGCACTATTACCCAAGTCGCATATATAGTCGAATCAGTGCTAGATGTCGCATCAACAAGTCCTAGCATGTCTGAAAAGTTTACAATACTGATACGTAAAACCAAATCAAAGAACGCTCCTGAGGCGCCGAGTACAGGGGCAGCTATAAGACCAACAAGAACAACCTTGATTAACCATTGTGCTCCGTCACGTATGCAGTATGAGAACCAACTACCTAGGTTTGTAAAACTGCATTCAGTTTCATCTCTTGCTTCATTTGCTGCAGATGCTGCCACCTCGGAGGCTACTTTTGCAGAGTCCAAAGCTTTTTTTTGATCTGCACAAGCTGTGCTTGGGTTTGTTGGATTCTCTGCAATACAACTATCATAAGCCAGCTGGGCACTTTGTACTTTCTGTGCGGGTACAGACACTTTTTGAGCTTCATTAATAAATGAGTTCTTTGCTGCAGTCACAGCTGCCCGAGCAGTAGCTATATCTGCAGCGCTGTATTTTTCATCGCATGTAAATATTCCTGTACTAGGATCACCAGAACCACTTTTGCAAGCACTAGGACCTTCTACATTAAAACGATTTCTTTCTGTGTCTGCCCAATTTATACAACTTGTATATAAAGAACCATTGTTCCACCCTAGATTGTTTGCATCTGCAGTACCTTTTTGATTTTTACAAAAAGCTTCTATTTGAGAAACTGTAGGTGAATTGCCTAATTTAGTAATATCACTCAGAAGAGTTGCGCGTGCTTTTTCTGCATCAATTTTTTCTCTAGCAGCAGTTTCTGCTGCGCCAGTGGTAAGTGACGTAGTTGATGGTAGGGTAACAGTAGGAGATTCAGCATATAAAATATAGGGTACAGAGAAAAAACAAACTACGAGCGAAGAAAGAAGCACTATGCGACAAGTGATATGCATATTTACATTGTAACAAGTAATAATACAAAAAGAAACAAAAAAGCCGCATCAATTCCATGAAATAGAGCGGCTTTATTTTTTTTGTGAGAAATTAGATTGAGCTAGCTTCTATTAGTATCAACAATGCATGACGCACCTTTGACAATTTCAGACTTTAGCCAATCTGCAGACTTTGTAAAGACAATTCCACCTGTACAAATGCGTTTTGCCTCTGGTAACCACCGATGCCTCCAAGCCCAATCACCGCTGGGTAGCGCTTCAACTCTTGGGACTGTGCTTGTAGATGGCGTGGTAGAGCTGCAGCTGTTTGAAGTGGTTAGGTATCTCCAGGCAACCACTCCACCAAACTTGTTGTAGTCCCAACGCACATCCGTGTGTCTCCACACGTCCATATTCATTTGACACCTAACTTCGGTGCGGACTACAGTTGTTATCTCCTCCCACGTTGGACGAGATTGAGCGGCAGCACTCATAGGCGCAAAGATCGTGGCCACGAGGGCGGTAGTTAAGAAGAACTTCATTTGGCCCTCCGGGCTTCTGTATACACAACAGGATTATTGTGTCTAGCATAAGTATATCAATAACACAGATTATGTCAATCGTCTATCATTGACCTGTGGATAACTCAGTCAACACCTATTCAGAATAGCTGTGAAGTGCAGCCTTGAAGAAGTATTGATTGAGTGTGTTATATCTAAACTCCAAATTCCAAACTCTGCTATACTATACTCATGAAAGAAGAGGAGATACAATTAGCTGCAAAAATAGCTCAAGCACGTCGCAGACAAGAAGTTTTGGCTCGTAGTGTTTTAGCCGAGCGTGAGGCAGAGAATGCTAAAAAAGAAAAAGCACTAGCTCAACAGAAATTTGAAAATGAGCTCATAGCTGCACAACAAGAAAGCGAAGAAGAGACTATTGAGCGAAGAAAGGCAGAAGTCGCAGAAGGTAACAGAAAACAACAAGAGTTGCAAGAAAGTGAATATAGACTTCAAGAACAATCTGATTATAATCAAGAACTAATAGAGCAGCAAATAGTTGATGCAGAAAACGCAGAAAATGAGTATCAACAAAGTGATGATCAAGACTTCGAAGAAGATGGGGGAAGTGAAGAAGAGTATGAACAGAGTGAAGGTGGTTCAAGTGACAGAGCGGGTAGACAAAGGCGCCCAAAAGAAAAGAAACCACCCATACCACCACCACCGTTCCCCTCTTTTATGTTCGGAGTGGCTTGTATCAAAGAGTTACTCGATATAGTATTCTCGCTCACGGCTATTTTGGCTTTTTTCACCCCGTTTTATAGTATACCGTATAGTATTATGTTATTTTTTTGGATCAGAAAAGGTGAGCTCTTGTACAGTACGAGAGGTGCAGTAATAGGTAAAACACGAGCAAGACTGATACTAATAGCTATACTCGAAGCGGTGCCTTTTGTAAATATGATTCCAATGACCGCTTGGTTTATATTGACCACTCATTATGATTGGGTACTACGATATAAGAGGAAAATGCAATTGCGTAGAAAAAGATAGTAAGGAACATACAGGGCGGCGGACTTTGTCCGCCGCCCTGTATGTGTATTCTACGTTCACTATTCTCTATTCTGACCCCCTATCTCTTGAGCTCTGCTAGACTGGTTTTGAGTTCAGTCAATACTTGTGTAATGGTCGCCAGACGTTCCTCAAGCTCAGCTTTAGTAGAATCTATATTTTGTAAAGCTGAAACCTCTGGTATTTTTAGTGCCAATTCACCAAGTGTAGTCAATAACACCGCTTCCCTATTTGTACCCCCACCAGCAGTATAATCGGTTTTTGAGTCTTCGAGTATTTTTTTTGTTTTAGAGACTTCTGCTATGGACAATACTAATTGGTCTCTGTTGGCGATTGTGTTAGGTAGGTTAATGCTTTCAAGATATATAGGATTATTGTTTAATGCATTTAATGCAGATGGATTGGCTGTAAAATCTTGATTGTTTGGATCAATATTGCAACGATCACTTTGTATGTTTGCTACTGAGTCTAATTGATCTTGGGTTATACCACGACCACCAGTATTGCTTGTGCTATTACTACGTAGTGCTAGTATTTGGCTACACACAGTTTTGACTTCTGTTACAGTACTGATAATAGAGTCTAGTGTTTTCTTGTTGTTTGTTATAGATTGCAAATAGGCATCAGTTGTTGCAATTGACGTATTAACTGAATTTATTTGGCTTGCACTTGGAGTAGTATTTATATTGCGTACGCCACTAGTGAAAGCACCTTGATTTGATTTTGAATTACTATTGAAACTTCCAAATCCTGAACTTCTGGCTCCATTGACTCCATTATCGACATTATTAATAAGTTGATTGGTCATACCCGTAATAATACTTCGTGTAGCAGAGTTCAGTAAGTCTTTGAATGTTCCCACACTTGCTTGCGCTTGCAGGTCTGCATTTGGTAGATTAAGTGAAGCAAATACTCTGTTTGCTACTATCGAGCCCGGAGTGATGGTTCTGAATCCATCAGAGCGGCATGTACGTATTCTATTCGCCGCTCTATCCTCTGCGGACTGGGGAATGAATGATACACACACTCTAGCACCAGTATTTCCATCATTGTTGGCTAGTGTTTGGCGTTCTGTCTCTTGCACCCGCGCTACTGCATTTTTCTGACTATTGACTGCATTTTGAGCCGCGATACTTGGAACATTGTTTGCCTGGAATGCCCTCTGCATGAGGTCTCTATTGTCGGCATCACTTACTGGATAGCGTGAAAACTGAGCTATGATTAGCTTTTTGTCAGCTGCAGTTGTGTTTGGTCTGTCGCATGGGTTTTCTATATCATTTAAACTTTTTTGACTATTGATTTGTAGACCAGATGAACCTGGATCAATGGTTCTTGTTTGGGTTTTACCTGTACTAGTATCAGTAAGTGTATAACTACCACCAGCACCAACTAGACCCACTCTTGAAAGAGTATTGGCAGCAAAGGTACCGCAACTATCAATTGTGTTGTATAGGTTACTTTGATCAACAGGTCCACCAGTTTTATTTTTGACAACACACATATATCTACCTGACTGTGCATATGTTTTTTGTACAGAAAATATATCAAATGCACTGATACCCCCAAAAGCATTTGTCGGCTTTGTTGGTATCTGGTTACTATTAAAAGGCTTTTGGCTTGGGCGAACATCATTATTTGCCCCATTAAAGAGATTTGATATCCAACCATTTAAACCTGTTTCCCTAGACTGATACTGCTGTATTGAGTCTAATACTTTTGGTGTTTGACGTCTTTTGTATTCTGCACATTGAGCAGCAAAGATTGCTTCTGCTAAATCTGGTGTATATCCATTGTTTGTATCACGAACACTGAGCGATACAGCACGTGTTATCTGGTCATAGTAGGTATTGTTTTTGTTTAAATCCGCTAGCCAAGTCTCAGTTGCAGATTCAGCAAATGAGCCAAAATAACTGTCTAGATCTGTTGGAAAAGTGGTGCCATCAAGTGGCCCCCCCTTAAACCCATTATTCGCCCAGTTAAGTATACTTTGGTCGGTTTTAATTAACATTTGACGATATATCTCGCGAGCTGCTGGGTCCAAGCATTGCACACGCATTTTTTCCACAAGTGCCTTAGCATCAAGACTTGCAGTAATAGTATTAGTTTCTTCTACCGCTGCTCCACCATCGACGTCTACTGAGATTGAAGTCTCACCAGGTGCTACAGCATCAACAATAACTTTTTTTCCTTTACTTTTTACTTTATTTATAGCGCCTGCGGCTAAGCCACCCACTCCGTCAGCTACAAGATTACTCACACAAGCACTTGCAGCACTAGTTCCAATACTACCGATTGAGGTATTTGTATTTTGCTCTTGTGGTACTGTTGACGTGGTTGCCTGTAAAGGAGTTATAGTGGGATTATCAGGAAGTATGAGTAGTGGCGATACTATTTGTATAGGTTCAACATTTTGAGCTATAACAGGAAACGGACTTAAAAGTAAAGCACTGGTTATAGCTATAGATATTATTTTAGAAAATGTGTGTGGCTTCATATTTATTCTTGTGTAGCTATTGCATCAAATGTTAATATCATATCTTGATAACTCTCAGTATACATAGTATAGAAAGGAATTCCAAGTACAATATCTTCTTGTATGGAGTCAATACGCGGCAATGACATGGCTATACTACTAATATTGTCTATAAGTCTCATATGGTTTTGTACTTGGTTGGTGGGAACAGACATTTTGAGTAAATCTATTTTAAAATCTGCATAATACTTTGCGTATTTTTGAGAATCACGTAGTAGGTCACCATTATTCTCAGCAACACCGCGAAATACCAGTTCAAACTCAGTACCTAGTTTTGGGTTTTTTGTACTGAGTGTAATAAGATTTTTTTTGTAAGTCTCGTTTGATGCCTGAGTAAAAGCTACTATACGTAAATCAGCAGCATATACACGCTGAATTGTGGGCACCTGTTCAGTCATTTTAGTAAGTGCAGAAGCGGCTAAAGCACTTGCAGCTGTGTCACTCACTACACCTTTTTCTGAAAGTGCGCTGTAAGTAGCAAAAATTCCACGGGCAAACTTATCAGTTTCACTGAGTGTTATCTCTTTTCCATCTGTACCGTTTGCAATTGCTAGTAGATCTCGTTCTTGTGATATTTCCGCCCCATCGGGTATCCCATCATTGTCCGAGTCAGAGTCTTTTGGATCAGTGCCCCACAGGCGTTCCTCCCAGTCAGTAATACCATCAGCATCAGTGTCTTGTTGTAATACACCGTTAACAGTTACCACATCAAACCTACTTGTATTATATGATACACCGTTGGAATTTATGATAATAAAGAATAAGAACAGGGTCGCAAGTACTCCACCAATAAATAAGGCAGTTTTTTTTGATGGTACATATTTCAAATACTCACTTGCTGCTATTTTTTGCATGATAGTTTTTTTCTTCATAGTTGTATTGTACTAAACAATAACATAAAAACAAACAAATATGGTATTATAAAGGTATGAAAATAGTATCACATTTGCATATTGGTTTAGCTTTTATGGTTTTTTGTCTCGTACTTGTTTCAGTAAAGACTCACACAGAAGCCGCTGTTTCTTCAAGTGTCAAGTCACGAGTGTTTTACGGCAGAATAACGACAGTAATACCTTGCCCTAATGGTACACTTATTACTCTTAAATCAGGTAGTTATCTGATACCTCTTCCACCCGAGGTTAAAATACACAAAACTGGGGTAACAAGTCCAGGGAAGGTGTTGCTTGGTAGGTACAATCCAGTAACAACAGTTTGTGAAATTGAACCACCAATTCCAGCGCTTGGTACAGTCATATTGTATGGGACTAACTAGTGTATGTCATTATAAATATACATAAAATATTTTCATTTGTAATAAAATTATTTGTATTCATAATTGCAGTATATATACTCAGTTATGGAATTTCTATCATTTTGGTATAGCTCTGGTTGCTTGCAAAACACTCTAAACTAATTTTGTAAGCTCTCCCCACACTTCTTTTGTAATATCTTCGGGGCGAGTATTCTCATCTAAATTGAGCTTTACAAAAATCGTATGCCAGTCAGTATCTGGGAATACGTCAAAAAGGTTTCGTAGTAGTTTTTTACGTTTGTGTGCAAAGCCAACCTTGAGAACTTTGAAAAATAATTCTTGGGATATGTTTCGTTCTCTAAAGAATGTATCAGTTATGTCAGCAATCAGTAGTATTGCCGAATCAACACGTGGTTTGGGATAAAATGATCCAGCAGGCACACGTTTAACAAGGACAGGTTTTCCATATACCGCGACAGAAATCGCAAGTATGGACCCTTTCGTATCACGGCTAGTAATACGTGCTGCGACTTCGTACTGCACCATAAGAACAGCACAGCTTGGTTTTCGCGCATGTGACAAAAATATCGACAAGAGTTTGCCGGTGATGTTATACGGAATATTAGCAATGAGTTTATAATTTGCAGGGAATGCAAAGTTCTCTACAATGTCTAGTATGTCGGCGTGTATGAGTTGTAACTTCTTTGTTGAGAGCGCATCTCTAAACTCTTCTTGTAAGTAAGTAAAAAGTGCATCATCTTTTTCAACAGCGATAACAGTAGCACCGGTTGCGAGTAGCTCACGCGTCAGTACTCCTTTGCCAGGGCCGATTTCAAAAACCGTGTCTGTACTCACGACCTCGCCAGTAGCAACTATTTTCTTGACTGTGTCTATCGACGTCAAGAAATTCTGCCCAAGTGATTTTTTTGCTGTGTGATGAATTTGTTTCATGGTATATATAGTATAAACAAAATTAGAGATACACGATTGTAGAAAATGTATCACTGAAAGGGTCCGGTGAACGAGTGTCTTCGTATATCACTGGTGTATCACCAATATCTCCGATGAACTCTGATGGTATTTGTAGTTGGCGACTTCCATATATCGTGCGTATCTCGGCATAAGATAAATACAGTTTATGGCGCGCGCGTGTAACCGCGACATAGAACAACCTGCGCTCCTCCTCGCTATCTTCTTTGTTTTTCTTTTCGGTTCCAATACGTTGATGTGGGAATAAGTCATGCTCTAGTCCAACTATAAATACAGTATCAAACTCTAGACCTTTGGAAGCATGTACAGTGAGCAATTTGATACCTTGAAAACCTTCTTTCTCGGTGTCTTGATCACTGACGAGAGTTGACTCCTCAAAAAATCTCTCTAAAGCAAGCTCACTTTCTATATCATCGTATTTGGTTGCAAACGAAACAAGTTCTCGTATATTTTCCAACCGCTCTCTATCGTCATCGGTTCCATTTAAGAGAGTCTTCTCGATACCGCTTGCGGTAATAATATAGAAAAGTGTTTCTGAAAGGGTCTTGGTTGTGGCATATTCTTGCACCGTATCAAGCAAGATATTGAAATCCGAAAGTTTCTTTTGCATAGCTGCTGGTAGTGTTTCAAACTCACCACTCAAATACTTAAGCATAGTCACCTTACCGATGCCACGCTTGGGTGTCTCGAGTGCACGCTTCATGTCTGTGAGTGATTCACGATTCAATGCTACTCGTAAATACGAAACAACATCTTTGATTTCGCGACGCTCAAAGAACTTTACTCCTAGTACTTGATATGGCACCCCAGCGCGCAGACAGGCATCTTCTATGGCACGTGATTGAAAGTTTGCTCGGTAGAGTATTGCAATCTCAGCCGGGTCAGTGCCGCTCTCTATCAGATTACTACATGTTCTAGCCACAAAGTCAGCCTCAGCTTTTTCGTCGTAATTTTGAGCTATTGAAATAGGTTCCCCTTCTGGGCCTCGGGTGAATAAGTTTTTATCTGCTCGTATTGTATTTTTTCTGATAACAGTATTTGCTGCAAGTAATATATTTTGTGTTGAGCGATAATTCTCTTCGAGTAGTACGGTCTTGGTCTCGGGGTAGTCTTTTTCAAAGGTTAATATATTTTGAATATTTGCACCACGCCAGCTATAAATGTTTTGGTCTCCATCTCCGACTACGCATATATTGTGACTCTTGGCAGCTAGTAGTTTACAGAGTTCGTATTGTACTTGATTAGTATCCTGATACTCATCGACATGTATGTATTGAAATCGATTTTGATAGTGTCCTAAAACTTCTTTGTTGGTTCGAAGTAGCTCCACCGAGCGTGTAAGTAAATCATCGAAATCAAGACAATTTTCTTTTTTTAGATGCGACTCATAGCGTCGCCAAATGCGGACAAGTAATTGTTGGCTGTGTGAATTTGCTTCGCGTTCCAGTTGGTCGATTGTTACAAAGTCTGCTTTGTAACGCGAAATAGCGTTACGCCATTTGCCAGGGTCATGCTCTTTTGGATCAAGTCCTTCAGCTATAGTTGCTTGTTTGAGTACCGAGAGAGCGTCGCTACTATCGAGTATAGTGAAATGTCTATTGAGTCCAAGGCGACTAGCGTTTTCGCGTATGATGAATACACCAAATGAGTGAAATGTTTTGACCATAGGACGCTCCAATGGATTGTAGCTACCAGATATAATACCCTCTTCTTCAAGACGAGTATTCACACGATGTAGCATTTCTTTCGCAGCTTTGTTAGTAAAAGTAATAGCGAGGATATGATGCGGTGACACACCTTTTTTGATGATATGCACTATACGTTCGGTAATAGTTTTGGTTTTGCCAGCACCAGCACCAGCAATAATAAGTAGTGGCCCATCAGTATGTTCTACTGCACTTCTTTGGGCGTCATTGAGTTGTATAGTACGTACTACTGTCATATTGATGTTCAGTATAGCATACCCAGATACATACAGAGCGGCGCACTTCGTGCGCCGCTCTGTATGTATCTACGCTCTGTAATTATTTATTTAAACCAAATCAGCTAGTACTTTCTCCGATGCATTTTTGACTATATTTTCATAGTCAGTGAGTGAACTAGACAAAAGTTCTACAAGCGATTCAGTGTTTTCCTTTTCTGATAGCTCTTTGAATAGCGCTTGTTTTTCAGTCGGTAATGCATCATAGCTATCGAGCACGATTTGACTGAATATAAGCTCTCCAATGTCAGCAAATACCGCACCCTGCTCTGGTTCATCCAAGTCTTGAAGCCCCAGTTTCTCTATGAGTTGTTTTTTTATTTCTTCGTTCATGTATTTATTTAGGAACTGCTGTTAAATATTGAAGCACATTGCCTGTTGCAGGAATCGGCATATTAAACGCTGTTGAATAAGATTTAATAAAGTTAATTATTTTTTGCGTTCCCTCATCAGGATTTGGCAAATTCATAAGAGTTTGTATATTTATAGTACCGTAGTCTCTTACTAAGGTCGTATAATTTATTCCCTGACTTTCGAAATACTTCATTAAGTTAATAGCTTCAGCAACACTAGCATTAACTGCTGCTTCATCTAACTGACTCACAGTCTCCGCAGTAGGTGCTGTCTCCCCAACAATAGTTGTAGGAGTCTCGGTCGGCTGTGCTTCGGGTATACTCGCAGTATTTGCTGCGACAGAAGCAGTATTCTCTACCGCGGGTGCTGCTGCAACAGAGCCAGTACTATTTGCGACAGTTTCAGTCGCTACTGCAACTTTTTGTTCCACCGCAGCAGCTAGTATAGCTTTTGATTCTGCTGGCATATATGCTTCTATACCTTTTACAATTGAGTCTGGTAGCTTGCTGGCATGCTCGAATATACCGAGCCCATCGCTCATCTTAGCACCTGTTACGATTTCTGATATTTTAGCAATGTTGATTGTGTCACCCGCCGCGAGCTGGTCGACGTTACCACTTGTGATACCGAATGCAGCAGGGTCTGCTTTTATTTGGTTGAGTATATTTTCAATAGCATTGTATTGACGACCCTCCTCTGGTAAATGTTTTGAAATATTGAACTCTTCTGTCAATATCTTATACATAGTGTCCCCTTCTTTGACCGCAACAGTTGCATGCTTAAATACTTGATCAGACATACCGCCTGGGATAAGCGACGCTGCGTCAGGAGTTGCTGCACCAGCACCTGCCGCGATTGCTTCGGGTGTTGCTCCACCAGTATTCACTGCAACTGCATCTGGCGTAGCAGCTCCGGCATGTTCAACACCAAATGCTTCAAGGATAGCGTTAGAATGTTCAATGACAGGCTGAGCACCAAATGAAACTAAACCAACTACCCCTCCCCAGAAAAAACCCTTCCAACTCAAACTATTTTCTGCAATGATTTGTTCTATCGCAGCTGCTTTCTCTGCTTCTGTGCCAGTCTTAAACACCTTATCTGTCATGTCTGCCGCTTTTACATTGCCTAGCTTTGCTAGCTCGCTATTTTTTACTCCTTGGTACACACTATACACACCAAGTCCGCGTAGTCCGATACTAGCAATGCCGACCGCCGATATGAGTGCTGGCGACCCAATAGTTGCTGCCGCAAGACCTGCACCAGCAAGCGCAAGACCCACTCCTACTTTGGTATACCA
>JBDLSO010000009.1:0-14701 GCA_039799445.1 Candidatus Parcubacteria bacterium
CACGTGAACCGTATTTTGGAACCTTACGGTTTTCACACTGTGATTGTGACAGGGACACATTGGCGTAATTTCCTTGCACTACGGTGTAGTAGAAATGCCCAGCCGGAAGCTCAAGACTTTGGACTTGCCATTGCGAAAGCAATGCAAGCAAGTGCATCAAAAGAACTTGATACAGAAGGATGGCACCTCCCCTATGTTCAAGAAGAAGACCTCAGGGAAATCACTGACCCTGAAACACTTGCAAAGATATCTGCTGGACGCTGCGCTCGAGTCAGCTATCTCACTCAAGATGGGAGAAGGTCATTGGATGCTGACATAACCATGTGTCGGCGGCTCCTTGAGGGAGGTCACATGTCACCTTTTGAACATCAAGCAAGGCCTAGGCGATTCAATGAACCGTCTGGTGTATCTGGAAATTTGCATCCACCTTGGGCGCAACATCGAAAGCTGTTGCCTAGTGAAAACGACTTTTCGCGACTCATATCGAGTAGCGAATTAACAGAAGGATGCAGAGGAGATAATTCGCTAGCGAAGTTTATACTCTCGCTTACGAGTTAATTATATCAATTATAAATGGTCAACAGATAGTATCTGTTGACCATTTTTTACATATTCTTTTAACTACTACGCATAATTGGAAACAATTTTACTAAAATATACTATACTCCAGTACTTCCAAATGCTCCTTCGCCGCGGCTTGTTTCACCGAGCTCAAGCACTTCTTCGACAGGCAAGAACTCAACTTTTTGTATAAGGAGTTGTGCGACTTTTTGCCCCTTTGCAAAGGTAAAATCAGCATCGGACAAATTTCTGACGAGTATTTTATACTCACCTGTGTACCCTGCATCTATCACCCCACCGAGTGTTTTGATACCCTTTGAAGCAATACTACTCTTGTCCCAGACCAGAGCAACATAACCTTTAGGTAGAGTCGCACAGAAGCCTGTCTGTACTGCTACCTGCTCTCCTCGTGGTACCAGAGTGTCCTCATATGCAAATACATCGAGCCCGGCATCGCTTGAATGAGCACGTTCTGGCACTTTGGTATCTGGATATAGTTTTTTTATTTTAAATATCATAGTGCTACTTTTTGTGTGATTAGTTCTATTCTTTCTTGTCTACTCCCCGAGATAACAACGACTCGTATGTGATACGTTTGTACTAGTTCAAATAGTGTCTCAATAAAGTAGCGATTGATTGTATCTACATATGATACGCTTGTGTCACGAAGTGTGTCGTCTACTAGTTTCACTGCGACGGTCGTGGGTATAAAAATATAGGTATCTATATATGGAAGTGAGTCAATCATCATACGCTTTGTCTCTTCTACAAACTCCATGGTGGTGTTGCCTTCTTTGAAAGCCCACAAAGTATACATATAATTATCTATGACACATCTATCGAGCACTGTATGTTCGTCTACGTGTACTACCTGATCATACAAAAAGTCTCTGATGTGTTTTTGTGAATCTGTATCAGTGAGTTGATTTATAGATAACTTCTTGTCAGTTACAATATCTCGATATGTTGTACTTGGTGTACTGTATTTTGGAAATGCTGCTAAAAAATCTTGTACAAAAGTTGATTTACCAGTATTCTGTGGTCCGATAACTGCGAGTTTCATATGCTAATAGTATAGCAAAAAGATAAGAAAAAAACGCACCTATTGGGTGCGTTTTTATTTTTGAGATTAAGATAGGGTTGGATGAACGGTAAATTGTTTCGGAAGTCCCGTCTGAATCTGCTTAGCATAGTTTCCAGTAAGCGCATACGAATCAGTTGCACCAACAACTTTTTCAAAGAGAAGTCTTGCTACCGGATCACCTCTTCTGAGTGTCATACCCAGTGGTGCCATTACCTCAAGAGTAATAGTCCCACTGAATCCAGGGTCAATAAACCCTGCGAAGTGCGAGAAGAATATTCCTAACCTTGTATCCATTGCTCGTATCTCTGCCGAAAGATCGACAGGCACACGAACAATTTCTTTTGTTGAAAGAAGATAGTATTCTCCAGCTAGGAGTTCCAGGGTACCATCTTCCTCAGCATATACTGGTTCGAAATAATTGGATGGATCCACGCTACCTGCGGACACAGATAGATCTATAGGTTCTAAATTTTCTATAGCTCTATAACCCATAAAACCTCTGGGGGGCGCGAAAACTGTCATAAAGAAAGTTCCATCCCCACTTTCAAGTGAAAGTTCTCCTTGGTTATATGGAATACCGTTTCTGCGGAGCAGAACATCATTTGTCATCAGGTGCATCTTCAGATCATCTCGCGAAAATCTTGTGTCACCAGTAAAGACTCTCAGCTGACTGAGGCATTGCCCTGTTGAGACAACTACTGGGTATACTAAAGGCTGTATAACAAGCCAAATCTCACCAGTGTATCCTCTATCTCTTTGGTCGATTGTATCGTAGCCAATACATTCATCTGAAAGGGTTCGCACCAAAACAAAGTGCCTACCAGTAGTTGATTTCGCATTGGCGTAGGCATACATTCCTGGTGCAAAGTTAGCACTTACACTGGCAAGCGCAATATATGAGTTTCCGGGAGTCAATACAACTCCTTTTTCAACCGACAATGGTTGTGAAGCTCCCATTTCATGCAGTAATGCACGCACAGTTTGCTTTTTTTGAGCGTTGGGTGTGAGTACTCGCTGGATTCCGTATAATTCATTTCCAATCGCTAGATCAACAGATGCTGGGCCAATATGACTCATGTCAAAACCAACACCTGACACTAAACGATTTGCTGCAACCAAACCAGTCAGTGCATTTTTGTTTAGAACGCCTTTCATTTCATTCTCCTTTTTGAGAAAGTTACAATTTATGCAAAAGTCTTTACTTTAGCATTTCCGTACCGAGCATAGCATACAAAAAAGAAAATCACCAGCTGGGTGGTGATTTTCTTTTGAAAGTGTTTAGTCTACAATCTTTATACCCATTGAGCGGGCAGAGCCTGCAATGATTTTCATTGCTTGATCAACCGAGTGAGCGTTTAGGTCTACCATTTTCTCAGTTGCAATAGAACGGAGTTGTGCGGTTGTCATTTTACCCGCATTTCCTGTTTTACTATTTCCTTTGCTAACACCTGCCTCTGCTTTGATAAGGGTACTAGTGATAGGAGTTTTGACATCATACTCATATGTACGATCTTCAAATACTCTTATTTTAACACCAAGTAAACCTTTCTTGTCACGAGTATCGGTGTTAAATTTGTTCACAAAGTCTCCAATATTAACACCCGCTTGTCCAAGTGCTGGTCCAAGTGGTGGAGCAGGAGTTGCTTTGCCTGCTTCTATCTTTACTTTGATGTTTTTTGTAATTTTTTTATCTGCCATATTGTTCTAATAGTTTTTCTATATGATTAAAGGAGTATACACTATTTGGAGCTTTTTGTCCAACTTGGATTTTGAATAATGTTATAGCTTTCGTACTTGCAGAAAGTCGAGTTCTACTGGCGTTTCGCGTCCGAACATCGCGACGAGTACTTTCACCTTACCCCTTGCGGTGTCTACTTCCTCTACTCTTCCCTCAAAGTCTTTGAATGGCCCGTCAGTCACGATAACTACTTCACCTTGTACAAGCTCTATTTGATGTACAGCATCTCCTCCTTGCATTTTGTGTAGCAAAGTTTCTACTTCGTCTGGTCGTAGCGGTACTGGCTGTGTTCCTGCACCGACAAATCCAGTTACTCGTGGTGTATTTCGCACTACATACCATGAGTCGTCGTCTACTATCATATCGACAAGTACATATCCAGGAAAAGTCTTTTCTTCTATTTCTACACGCTTTGACCCTTTGATTTTAATTTTTTTCTCTGTCGGTACTACTACGTCAAATATCTTTTCTTGCATATCTTGTGACTCAATACGCTGTTTGAGATTACGCATTACTGCATTTTCGTATCCAGAATACGTATGTATCGCATACCAATTTCTTTCACCTGTTGATTCTTGTTTTGCCATATGTGTATATACAGCTCTATATCCGTACCAAGTCGAATACAGAGTGGAAAATTATTTTACTAAAAGTTTTGTGAGTCCAAGCTCAAGACCAAAATCGAAACCACCAATCATATAAGCTACGAGTAGTGAAATAAGAGCAACAGCAATGGTGTAGTACAATACCTGTTTTGAATTAATCCAGGTAACGTGCTTCATCTCTGCTTGTACTTGTTTTAAGAAAGTTATAAATGGCATATATTATTTGAAAAACCGCCCTCAGGGGCTTTTCGTATATAGTACTAGAAATGAACTTCAAAGTCAATCAGCCACTTTTCCTGATACCATTTTATCTATGAATCAATTATTATTGTGTTTTCTCCAAAAGCTCTTTTTCGAATTGAGGATATATTTCAAGAAATCTCTCTTGTGCAGCACGAAGTCTCAATTGATCCTTTTTTTCTTTATAAAAAGCAATTTCTGTAAGTATGCTTTCCTGACTGTTTTTATTTTGTGCTATTGTTTCCTTCCATACTGTTTCAACTTCTCCATATAATTTTTGCTCATACAATATATGTGCGAGAATGACAGCTGCTCGAATGCTTCGAGGACTCAGAGTATGTGATGTACGTGCTGCTTGCTGCGCTTTTGCTATTTTAGTATTTTGGTCTATATCAGATGCAAGATATACTTGTGCGAGGTCCGCCCATAAAAGTGTTTTGCGAGGTGTACGTTTTAGAGCCTCTTCATAATACGGCACTGCTGCTCTATATCCACCAAGTGACGCAAGGAAGCTAGCCATGATAGTAGCTTGTCTTGGGTTTGCACTATCTCTCGCTATCTCTGCATCAAATATATTTTGAGCAAAAGTATATATATTGTTTTTTTGTATATCGGTTGCATTTGAATTGAGAACCATATTAACCAGTGTCAGCAAATGCTCATTTGCCTCTGTATTACCATATAAAACTGGTTTGGTCATTTGTGTTGATATATCTATTACTTGTTCAATAGTTTTATCTTGCTGCGTATCAAACA
Source organism: Candidatus Parcubacteria bacterium (assembly GCA_039799445.1). Lineage (GTDB taxonomy): Bacteria > Patescibacteriota > Minisyncoccia > Phycocordibacterales > UBA5272 > JBDLSO01. The sequence goes on from JBDLSO010000009.1 coordinate 4,985, forward strand.
TCTGTATGATAGCTCTGTTGAGAGCGTGTGGTTTGTACACTATATGGTACAAGACAATCGACATACTTATTGCTGTTATTGCAAACACAACATATACAGTACTGGTTACTTTTCTTTTGCTATATGCTATTTTTGTTATTCTAGTATCTGTATGTATATAAGCAAATAAAGCAAAAAAACTAATATAACTAATCAGGTTATCAAATACAATGATATTGTGTATAAAATATGTTACCAATAATCCCAATAACAATGCTTGCTCTGTATTCGAAAAACGTGAATGCCTGTTGGTGATAATACTATATATACTGACACCATACAGTGAGAGGTATGCAAGCAATCCTAATACTCCAGCTGCTATGAGCCAATCAAAGAATACATTGTGAGACCTGTCAAACCACTGTTCTTGGTCGAACATTTCTGGATTATAGTGTTTGGCAAATACGTATCCAAAATTATCTTGTCCCCATCCTAGTATTGGTCTTTCTTTGACACCTTCAAAACTCATTTGCCATATCATGATACGCGAACGAACTGTTTGCTCACCAAGCTCAATATCTGCAAGACGTTTGAGTGTAGGATTATTTTGAACAAATGCTGTTTCTTTTATAGAAATAAACAAAAAGAATACTGTTGCAAATAGTGCTATCCCTATGAGGCTTATATTTCTTACTTTCTGATTGCTTCTATTTTTCCAAAGTATCCACAATAATACGACTCCCAGTCCAGCTACTAGTCCAAGTATAGTCCCTCTGGTCTGTGTTTGCCATAGAACAAACAAATGTAGCAATGCAATACCTATGTATACCACTTTGGCTATACTTATGGTTTTTTTTACTTTTATCTTTGCTGCGAGTATGAGTGCAATGAAAACATTGAATGCAGAATAAATTGCTAAATAGGCTGGGTTACCGAGCGTCGCAGCGAGTCTTCTTCCGACTGCTTCTCCTGCTGCCAATTTTGCATTGATAGTCGTGTATTCTCCTATTGAGTATAGTAAAACACAGACTCCTGCTGCCAATTGAATCTGCAAAGCTCTTCTCCATTCTATTTCTGTAAGTCTAAGCGAAAGTAGTATGAGAGTAAGGACAAATAAATGTATATGAGTGACAAATCCTTCCATACGTTCAAAGTTGCTCCATAGTGAATTACTAGGATTAACTCCAAACATGTCTGCACAAAATAGAATTGCTATAAAAGCACCGTACAACAAAAGAGCGTTTGATTTCTTTGGTCTGTATTCTGGTACTGCAATTGCAAGTGGAATATACAATACCAACATAAGTTCCACCAAAGTGCGGAATGCAAATCCTTTACCAGTGATGAAAGGAAAAAGGAGTTCTCCTGATACATATAATACTAAAAATGGAATGAAGGCTGCGAGCAGTAATATACTACTACGCGAAAATGTTGCAAATGATTTCATAGAAAGTAGTATATCAGATTTTGCTTTCTGTTACACGAAAAAAGCCGGTACATCCGGCTTTTTTTATCGTGCTACATATGGAAGTAGTCCTATGAAGCGTGATCTCTTTACCGCTTGTGAAAGCTTTCTTTGGTTTTTTGAAGTCACACCAGTTTTACGGCGTGAAAGCATGCGACCGTGAGGGTTAAGAAACTTTTTTAATATATCAACATCTTTATAATCGATGTGTTTGATATTATTTTGTGTGAAGTAACATTGTTTTGTCATATGTGTGTGTTGTGCTTGTAATGCGACCTGTTTTCAATTTTTTGATTCAATTGAAAAGTGTTTCAATAACTATGTGTATTGTAATGAAAAAGTTATTACAATCATTCAGAGACGAGGCGGCAAACTATATTTGAATGAGCAATACTACTGTATTGTGATTGAAAATATAGTGAAGCCAACAAAGTATCTGAAGATTTTAGAAACTTTTTCCTAGAAGGGTATGTCGTCTGGATTGATGTCCTCATCCCCATACGAAATAGTTTCAAGTGGTGGCATAGCAGATGCAGCTGCTCCACCTGTTGCTGGCGCACTGTACCCTGTACTACTCCCACCAGCTGTTTTGCTACCGAATTGCACTGAGTCAGCAATAATTTCAGTACGATAGTTTTTCTTTCCATCTGTTCCATCCCAACTACGTGTTTGTATACGGCCCTCAATCAATACTTGTTGTCCTTTCTTGAGATACTCTGCAGATGTTTCAGCTTGGCGTCCAAATACAACTATATTGTGATATTCTACTTGTTCTTGTTTAGTACCTGCTTGATCTTTCCATACTCTGTTTGTTGCAAGTGAGAATTGTGTCACTTTGGTTCCGTTTGGAAGCGCTTTGAGTTCAGGATCACGTGTGAGATTACCGAGTACGTATACTTTGTTTAAATACATAAAATTGTGATAAGAGCTTATAAATTATACTTCTCTACCATTATTGAGTTCTGCTTGTAATGCCTTCAATTCATCCATTTTACCATCTGCAGCAAGAGCTGCTTGAGCACTCCAAGTACTTGGGTCCAAATGTTGTACTTTAGAAGCTGATGCTTCAAGTATTGCTTCAATTTCTTCTTTGCTTGCAGCTGCTAATTTTGCAAAAGTATCAATTCCAGCTAGAATCAATGCTTCAGCAGCTTTTGGACCAAGTCCTTCGATGATAGTGATATCGTCAGCAACTGTTTCTACTGATGCTACATCTGGTGTATCTAATTCTGTTTCTTCTATACTATCATCGTCGTCATCATCTTTTTTGATAGATGCTGGGCGTTTTGTATAGACAGTGTTTTCACGAACAGTCTGAGTGATAAGCGAGCGGATGATATTTGGATCTAGTTCAAGTTCTTTGCGAAGTGTTTCTGTATGTGCAGGATCCATTTCAAACTTAATCCATCCAAAGTATCCTTCGTCAAAATAGTGGTTTTGATTTTGTATCACTTTGCACATTTCATATGCGATTTCACGGAGATATGCTGTCTCTTCTGAAATAACAACTGCTCCTTTCGAAGTCAGTTTATTCTTTAGCTCGGTAACCTGGTCTTCTATTGCAGACTCTGCAATAGTCGGTACGAACCAATAACCGAGTTCATAGATTCGTACGTCGTTTTCTGTATCTAACATAAATTTCAAATTAACTACTAATAACAGTATTATACTTTAATTTATGCAAAAAGTAAATAGTACAAAAAAGCCCGATTGCTCGGGCTTTTCGTATAAAAATTTACAGATTGAAGTATTTCTTTGCATAGTTAGGCACTGTACCTGACCTGACAAATGCATTGGTATCCTCAATCAGTTGCTGTCCGGAAATGCCACGTGCATATTCTGCTGCATATGCATCAGTAAATATACGTTGCGCTTTGAGCATGTCATCTTTTGTGTAAGCGGCATAGATTGGTCGTGTTTCCACGACCAACATTTTATACTTTGGATCAAGCCAATATCTGTTTATGATTCTGGCTATTTGAAATGGGTTCTTATTACTAAACAATGTGTGCCATGCTTGATGAAGTACTTTGGGTACATCACTCAGGTTGGCTGAATCATTTCCTCCACCTAGGCTTCTAGGTCTACGATGGTGTGTATCATATTCCCTGGGAGACTTTTTACTTTTTTTCATTTGTTATACCCTCCTTTCCTGGTGTTAAAATAACATAATTATGAGATATACGCAATATATCTTTTTAAGTCTATGTTATTTATGTTTGTATATATCTTAATCCAAAATGAACCAAAAATACGGAGATTGGATCTCCGTATTTTTTCTTTATTCAATATTCTCTATTCTGTATTCATATTCACTTCAATCAATCCCCCACACCCTCTTTGCATTTGCAAGTAATTGTTTTTCCAATTCTTCTTTTGTACTATCTCGCAGCTGCGCCATACGCTCTATCACTTCCCGCACATGCTTGGCTTCATTTCGTTTGCCGCGATATGGCTTTGGGCTGACATAAGGGCTATCGGTCTCTGCTTGTATATACTCTATCGGCAAGTAGTGCAGCACCTCGTCATAGTCACTACTAAATGTTATCACTCCAGTAAAAGACATAGTAAAATCAAGCTCAATAAACTTTTTGGCTATTTCTACAGTACCAACAAAGAAATGTATATTGCCGCGCAGCTTTTCACCATATACCTTTTTGTGTTCTGACAATATCACAATGATATCTCTGTATGCATCCATACTGCCACGGCTTGGGCGGCCATGTATCATAAGTGGTAGATTCATTTCAAGTGCGAGCTTTATTTGACCCTCAAATAACTCACGCTGCCGTGCTTTTTCTACTTCCTCGCCACTTTCCCATTTGCACTCCGAAGGCCAATAATAGTCGAGTCCGCATTCACCGATACCAACACATTTTGGATGAGTAGCCAGTTCACGTAATTTCTCTCTGTCATATACTTCATCACGCTTATCAACTGGATGTATACCTGCACAAAAATACACATTGCTATATCGCTCTGCCGTCTCTCTCGCTCGCTCTGATTCTTCATAGTCTGTTCCGATAGTGATAGTTGCCCCACCAAAGTCAGCAAGCTCTTTCATTAAAGCCTCTCTATCGGCATCATACTCTTTGCCGTGCACATGTGAATGTATATCTATAAATGTGTACATATTTAATATGCAATCTCCAAACACTTTTTGTGAAGCTCCTCTAAGACCAAAACTATCTCAGGGAATTCACTACCATATCCGTTTCTAATCTCTTCTAATTGGTTACTAAAAAAGAGTATCGTGTCTTCTTTGCTTACCCCTGTTTTTTTAAAAAAAGTAGCACCATTTAAATAATGAGTTATTTTTGGTAGGCATTTATCTAAAGTTTTAATGAGCCTCGCTTCACTACAATCAAGAGTTTCATACCTCTCTATCATATTCGGCATAAAGTCATATCTCCCTTGATACTCTTCTCTAATTCTCACTATTGCCGCTAACTCACGTTCTTCTTTTTCTTTCTTTTTGTCACTTGTTATTCTAAAGGAAGGTGTATCATCCGCATACACTTCAACCAAGTCATGTACTAATGCAAATTGTGCTACTAATCCAATGTCGAGTTTTGGATAGAGCGCACGCGCAAAAGTGCAAGCAACGAGCCCAAGCATCACTGTATGATCACTATCAGTCTCAGGCCTAATGCCATCCTGATGAGTCACAGCTCTTTCTACTCTCGCAAATTGTAGTGATAGCTCTGCTATTTGTATTATTTTTTGAGTATGTTCGTTCATGAGTACAGTATAGCAAATGCGTATACTAAATATTACAGCCTGTTGAAAATAGGCTTCTCTGGCATTTTGTGTTCTTCGATACATTCCAGTATCTTGGCGGCACTACGAGGCAAAAAGAGCTCTAAATTACACGCTATTTTTCGTAAATCAGACAGACATTCACCGATAAGTATATGTCCTTTTTCTTCATTTGTTTTAACCACTTTAAATGGCTCAGTTTCTTGTATAAATTTATCCAAATTCCGCACATCTATCATACACTGTTCAATAGCTTTTTTAGTATCGAACGCATTCATTGCCTCTATTATTTCAGGACTAAGGTGCTTGCTTGTATCGAGCGAAACAATATTATGTGTTGTTGCCATACGCATGACACGACTCGTCAGATTGCCTAGACCATTTACCAAATGGGCAGTATAGCTAGTGGCAATACTTTCGATTGTCATATCACCATCTTCAAACGAAGGTATATCGTGAAGTAGTGCAAAGCGAATAACGTCTTCTGCGTATTCAGTATGTTCTTTATATGCTGCGACCATTTCGATTGGTGCCACAACATTCCCTACAGACTTACTCATTTTCATTCCACCGCTTACAATAAATCCATCGATAATTATATTGGTCGAAAGTGGTATATCTGCCGCCATAAGCATCGCTTGCCACATTGCGGATTGCTGACGAAGATTGTCTTTGCCACAATATTGTACTACCTCCCGTACTTGCCCTTCTTGCACCCAGTATGTTTCGAAATGTTGTCCTTCTGGCCAGCCAAGTGTCGCTATATAGCTAGTGAGTGCATCAAACCATACATACATCACATGTGCATCGTCACCTGGTACTGGTACCCCCCATGGCATTTTTGTTTGTAATCTTGATATTGAAAAGTCTTCAAGTCCCCGCCCCACAAAAGCTTTGATTTCGTTTAGACGAGTGTCCGGAACCACAAAGGTGCTTTGCGACTCATACAGACTGAGTAATCTGTCTTGAAATGTTGACCATTTGAAAAAATAATTTTCTTCTTCAATGAGTTCTATCTCTCTATTTGGATGAATAGGGCATACACCCTTTTCAAGCTCGCTATCTGTTTTGCTGAGCTCACACCCAACACAATATTTGGTCTTGTAATTTTTTTTGTATATATAGCCATTTGCTTCTGCTCTCTTCCATAACTCTTGTGCAGCACTGATATGTGTTTTGTCAGTGGTACGAACAAAACCATCGTACGAGATATTGAGTAGCTTGTGTACTGCTTTGAATTTGTCCACAAAACTATCAACATACACTTGTACTGACACACCGTTTGCATTTGCTGATTCAAAAATCTTTGCCCCATGCTCATCTGAGCCCGTATTAAAAAACACATCGTAGCCGCTGTTTCGTTTAAAACGCGCGATTGAATCCGCTCGTACGAACTCAAGTGCATGCCCGATATGTAACTCTGAATTTACATACGGAAGTGTTGTAGTGATATAGAACTTTTTTTTCTCTTTCATATTTTCTGTTACATCGTATACAGGAGCGAGTCCTACAATAGTTTCCTTCCTTTTTGTACGTCAGACACGTATTCCATAATGGCTGAAAGTACTGGAACAGCCAAGAGCATTCCCCAAATACCAGCAAGTTTGGCACCAACAAGCAGTGAGAGTATCACGAGCAATGAGTTGAGACCTACCATTTTATGCATAACCATTGGTACTATCACATTGTTTTCAAGTTGTTGAATGATAAGGTAGAGCACCACCACAGAAAGCGCAAGTGCAATACCACCAGAAGATAGGGCGAGCAATGCTGCTGGAACCATCGAAAGAAGTGGTCCAATCACAGGAATGAGCTCAAATAGTCCTGCCAGTATAGCCAAGAGAAGTGCATAAGGTACTCCGATGATAGAGAGTCCGATATATGAAAGTAGTCCGATAATCAAACCAAGCACCAACTGCCCTTGCATCCATTTAGCAATTTTAGCTTGTGAACGCTTCCATAAATCAATAGCATACTCTTCATGATTTCTAGGTGTAAAAAGTCTGAGGAAATTTTCTATACCTTTTTCTTGTACTGACAAATAAAATGCAATTACTGCCATAAGTACAATAGTGGCTATTGTTTCAAAAAATGCACCAGTTGTATTGAGTACACCACCCCCAAGTGTACTAAACAAGCTTTTTGAATTGGCTAGTAGATCTGCTTGTGCCTCTGGTTTTCCAAGCATTTGTCTTATTGCTTCTGCTGCTGCAGGGTCTGTACCAAAGAATGCGGGTATCTGTGCAAGCATTTGTGGCAGGGTTTGTACAAAACCTGCGAACTCTTTAATAACTATCGGTATGAATAAATATATAACAGTCAAGAATACCGAAAATACTGCGATAAATATAACCAGCACTGAGAGAGCGCGGGGTATTTTGTACTTTTCGAAAAATAGTGCTGCTGGTTCAACAGATGAAGCTATAACTATCGCCATCAAAAGTACAATGAGCAAATCTCTCATGTAAAACAACAGGAAACAAAACACTATAAACAGTGCTACTTTAAGTACTGCTTTGGTACTGATATGTACAACGATTTCTTTTTCTTTCATGCTTTCATTGTAACAGAAAAAACTCAAATAAGCATATTATCTGCCATGTGAATATAGTAATCGATGGACAATATAAAAGCCTGCGCATGGCAGGCTTTTATATTGTATTTTATCGTCTTGCGTCTGCAATCTCTTTTGCGATATTGTTTGGTACTACTTCATATTTACCAAATTCCATCGAGAAGTTTGCACGTCCCTCTGTCATAGAGCGAAGATTGGTTGCATACCCAAACATTTCAGATAGCGGTACCATGGCTCTCACTACCTTATCCATACCACGTTCGTCCATTCCTTCGATTTGACCACGTTTTGATGAAAGGTTTCCAGTGATATCACCATAGAACTTGTCCGGTGTTACTACTTCGACATTCATAATTGGTTCGAGTATAACAGGTTTCGCGCGATTGGCTGCTTCTGTAAATGCCATTTGTGCAGCTAGTTTGAATGCTATTTCCGAAGAGTCGACATCGTGGAATGATCCATCGTATAATTCAACTGAGATACCAGTCATTTTGAATCCAGCTGACACACCACGATCCATAGATTCTTTGAGTCCTTTTTCTACCGCTGGAATAAACTCCTGTGGTATAGCACCACCCTTGATATTGTTAATGAATTCGAAATTGTCATCTTTTCGAGAAATATTCTTTGGAAGATCTGTGAGATCTACCCCTGTTTCAATAGGTCGCATACGAATACGCACATGTCCGTATTGTCCACGTCCACCAGATTGCTTGACATACTTTCCTTCTGCTTCTGAACTTCCTTGTATTGTTTCTTTGTATGCTACTTGTGGTTTACCTGAATTTGCTTCTACATTGAACTCTCTTTTGAGACGGTCAATAATGATATCTAAGTGTAGCTCGCCCATTCCTGAGATGATAGTTTCAAGTGTTTCTGGATCTGAATGCACACGGAATGTTGGGTCTTCCGCAACAAGGCGACCGAGAGCCATACCCATTTTCTCTTGATCTGCTTTTGTCTTTGGCTCAATCTTCATCGAGATAACAGGTTCTGGAATAACGATACGCTCCAATATAATTGGATGATCTTCATCACAGAGAGTATCCGAGGTTGTTGTATCTTTGAGTCCAACAGCTGCGGCGATTTCTCCTGCAAATACTTTCTTCACTTCTTCTCGCTCATTGGCGTGCATACGGAGTATACGTCCGATACGCTCTTTCTTTTCTTTGGTAGCATTATAAATATATGAGCCAGATTCTACTGTACCAGAATACACACGGAAGAAAATAATTTGTCCTACGAATGGGTCAGTCGCTATCTTGAATGCTAATGCTGAAAGAGGTGCTGAGTCAGATACTTCACGAGTGATTTCTTCTCCTGTATCAGGATCGATACCAACTGGTGGTGGAATATCGAGCGGTGAAGGCAAATAGTCAATCACGGCATCAAGTACTACTTGCACACCTTTGTTTTTGAGAGCAGATCCACAGAATACTGGGAACATTTCACTTGCAAGCACAGCTTTACGAGTAGCTTCTTTAAGTTCATCAATTGTGAATTCTTTACCTTCAAGATATGCAGACATCATCGCTTCGTCAGTCTCGACGATTCTCTCAACTAATTCTGCACGCAATTTTGTTGCTTCTTCTAGTTGGGCAGCAGGAATCTCTGCAAATGAAACATCTTTTCCTTTCTCACCATCGAAGTGTACTTCTTTCATTGTGAGAAGGTCGATAATACCATTGAAGTTTTCTTCTGCACCGATTGCCATGTGAAAACGCACTGCCTTCTTTGAAAGACGGTCTAGTATAGACTGATACGATTTATCATATGACGCACCCATACGATCGAGTTTGTTGATAAAACAAATACGAGGTACTTTGGCTTCTTCTGCATAACGCCAGTTAGTCTCTGACTGTGGCTCTACACCTGCTACTCCATCAAATACCACAAGTGCACCGTCGAGCACGCGGAGTGAACGCTTTACTTCAATAGT
>JBDLSO010000010.1:0-14390 GCA_039799445.1 Candidatus Parcubacteria bacterium
CTACTACACAGACAGCACCACGCCCAGAGCCTCTCTCAGGACAAGTACCAGTAGATTCTGGCTCTGCCTCAGTACAATAAGAAACAAAAAACACCATATAGGTGTTTTTTACAAATGCCATCCACCATTTGCAACAACTTTTTTCTTTGGCTTTTTTCCGTGTGCAATATGTGACATTGCAGTGACTGCTATCATGAGTGCATTATCGGTCGAAAGTGATGGTTTGGGTATATAGAGCATTGCTTTTCCCAACAGGTGTTCTGTTAATTCATTTCTGATATGTGTATTTGCAGATACTCCGCCACCTACTATTACTGTTTTGGCTTCTGTCTTGTCAACAGCCCGCAATACCTTTCTTACAAGTATTTCAGCTACAGCATTTTCAAAATCAAGTGCAATGCGCTCTCTCTCTTCTTTTCCAAAAGTATTATATTTTTGTATTTTATACAGTACAGCTGTTTTGAGTCCAGAAAAAGAAAAATCATAGTCTGGGGTATTGATCATAGGTCGAGGCAATAGTTGTTCTTTTTCTATTTGTATTTTGTTCTCTCTTGCGACTTGTGCGAGTCTACTTATTTCTGGACCACCTGGGTAGGGTAGTCCAAGCATGCGTGCGACTTTGTCAAAGGCTTCACCCACAGCGTCATCGCGAGTTTGACCTATTATTTTATAAGAACCAAATGTTTCAATACGAACGATCTCAGTGTGTCCGCCAGATATCAAAAGTGCCAGAGCAGGGAATTGTATTTTTGGAAAAGTGTAACTGAGTGCCCCTGTATGCTCTTTTGTGCGTAGTATTGAGCTGAGTATATGCCCTTCCATATGATTGACTGGATACAAAGGTAATTTCCATACATGTGAAAGCGCAAGCGCAGTATTGATACCCACCCAAAGCGCTGGTTCAAGCCCCGGTCCCGATGTCACAGCAAGTGCATCTATTTTGGGTATAGACATACGAGATATAAGCTCAATCAGCTCGGGTGCTGTATTTTGTTCACGTTCCAATAGCTTGTGAATCATACGCTCTTTTGCAGAGGTTGGTTTAGTGACAGTTTTATTTTCTTTGTATAGACCTGCCTCCCGAAGACACTTTTCAATAAGTGGAATAATGACGCGAGCATGCTCACGTTTTGCCATCATTGGGAATACGCCACCGTATTCTTTGTGTATATCAATTTGTGAAAGTACCACATGAGAAAGAACAGCACATTCTGTACCTTTTTTATTTGATTTGACGATTGCAACAGCTGTTTCGTCGCAACTTGTTTCAATGGCAAGTATAATCATATGTGCATTATAGCATATTGAGTTGTTTGATATATGTATCTATATATGAGATACTTATTGTATGAATAAGCATACTCACCATGTGCATACCTTAAAAAATAAAACACAAGGATTCACCCTGATTGAACTCTTGGTAGTGATTGCTATTATTGGAATACTTTCAAGTGTTGTGATTGCGTCATTAAATAGTGTGCGAGGTAAAGCAAATGACGCGAGGCGAATTTCTGACATCAGACAAATTAAAGCTGCTGTGAATTCGTATGCTAATGATAATGGGTCCTACCCAAGTGGCGTTGGGTGCATAGGGCAAGCAAGTGGTACCAAATGCTGGAATGGATATACACTCAATGCCGGTGGTTCGGGTATTGATGCAAATCCAACACTTGATGCAAAATTATCACCATATCTCAATGTTTCGTTGTTGAGTGATCCCAAACCCAATCGTTCCGTGGGGGACAGATATGTGTATGCTTTCAACTCTCCACCTGAAGTTGGTTGCGTAGCCTCTACTACCCGTAGAACATATGTAGCATTTATGCCAGAAAGCGGTGTTGCAAATAGTGTTAGTTGCTCAAAATTAGGAGGATATTATGCTTGTTGTGGGGGGATTGCTTGCGGTAGCCCTAATTTTTGTGTTGCCTTCCTTGATGATTAGTTTCTGTATAGATATCAAGAAGTTTTAATAGTTTTTATAATAAAATTGCTTGATGTATGTATATATGAGATACTTATTGTATGAATAAGCATACTCACCATGTGCATATCTTAAAAAACAAAACACAAGGATTCACCCTGATTGAACTCTTGGTAGTGATTGCTATTATTGGAATACTTTCAAGTATAGTGATAACTTCTGTAAACAATGCTCGAATAAAAGCCAGAGATGCGCAACGCATTGCACAAATTAAAGAAGTACAGAAAGCGCTATATGCCTATTTCTTTGATACTGGTAATTTCCCAGAGTTTACAATTGCAGACCCTCGTGAAAGCTCTTGTTATACCGGTGGAGATGGTGGGGATCCTGTTGGGCAATGGGGAAATGTATTGTCGCCAGTTTTAGTCCCCAAATATATAGCAAGCATACCGCTTGATCCAATCAATATTGAAGGAGCAGGAAAACGGTTTTGCTATGTGTACTCTAGAAAAATCAATAGTAGCAGTTTATATGATGCTTGTAAAAATAAAGCAACAGGTGAGATTTTATACCCAAAAGATTATGAATATTTGATTTATCTGTCACTCGAAGACCCTTCAAAACAACCATATGTAATAAATTGGAATGGTTCTGCTAATCCTCCTGTGAATGCATGTATACTTGGACCTGCGCGTTAGGGAATGTTCTGATATATATACATGCAGATAATACTACCTAGTGTAAAGTATGCTTTACACTAGTGCATTTATAGATTATACTATGTCTATATGATAATTGAACAAGTAAAGACATTCATCACACAAGATCCAGAACTAACCGCCCTGTATCTGATACTTGCAAAAATAGTAGGTGCGATATTGCTATTTCCAGGCACACCACTGACTTTGCTTGCAGGAGCAACACTTGGCTTATTTTGGGGAAGTATCGTTTCTATTATTGGGAATACACTCGGGGCAATAGCTGCATTTGTTATATCTCGATACTTCTTTAGAACATTTTTTGAACAAAAGGTATATGCAAAATATCCAACAATACAAAAATATGAAAGTAGATTTTTTTCACATGGACTTTCTACAGTGATATTTCTCAGACTTGTGCCACTCTTTCCATTCAACGGGCTCAACTATGCACTTGGTCTAACTCAAGTCAAACTCCGCGATTATGCTATCGGTACATTTTTTGGGATTATACCTGGGACTATTGCATTTGTATATTTTGGTGAAGCTTTGGCTATGCTCAATGGATTTCGCATTATTACCGCGCTTATAGCAATTATTGGACTTATATATATAGGAAAACGATATGAAAAAAGAGCATAATCCCACTATGAAAAAAGAGAACTATGACATTGTTGTTGTTGGTGCGGGGAGTGGAGGGTTGAATGTTGCATCTTTTTTCGGGCGGCTACCATTACGAGTGTTGCTTATCGATAAATCAGATAGTCATATAGGTGGTGATTGTTTGAATACTGGCTGCGTACCAAGTAAAGCATTGATACATGTTGCAAATCAAATATATGGGGGTGTGCAAGCTCATAGATTTTACAACTCTCTGTCAACACACCCTGAAATTGATATTCAGAAAGTGATGTCATATGTTAAATCAAAACAAGACTTTATACGACAAAGTGAGAACCCAGACTATTTACGAAAAAAGGGAATTACATATATCAGTGGCACAGCTGTATTTACTGGTACAAATAGTATTGCGGTGGAAGAAACAGAATATACCGCAAAAAAAATAATACTTGCAACTGGATCTCGACCACGAGTGCTAGATATAGAAAGTGATAACAGTATTACCCAGTATACAAATGAAACAATTTTTGATATTAATTTTTTGCCAAAGAAATTTGTATTCATCGGAGGAGGTCCTATCAATTGTGAGCTCGGGCAAGCTTTTTCAAGACTTGGTGCAAAAGTAACCATACTACATACAGGCGCTCGTATATTGGAAAAAGAAACCGAAGAAGTGAGTAGCATACTCACAGACAGCTTTCGAAAAGAAGGTATAGATGTGATACCTATTGTGACAATACATAGTATCAAAAACAAACAAGTACAATACAGTACAGATCAAAACAAAGAGCTCATTTCTGTCGATGCAGATGCTGTATATATTGGTATCGGTAGAGTACTTAATATTGAAGGACTAGATTTAGAAAAGGCAGGAGTACAGTATAATCAACAAAGAACAAAATTGTGTATTGATGATGCACTTAGAACTACAAACAAAGATATATATGCTGTCGGGGATGTTGCGGGCAATTTTCAATTCACCCACGCTGCGGAGATGCATGCCAAACATGTCATATCTGAGATGCTTTCGCCAATTTCAAAAAAATTCAAAAGTACTGATATTGCATGGGTCACCTATACAAGCCCACAAATAGCAACATGGGGTATATCAAAATCAGAAGCAACAACTCGCAAGTGTGAGATATTACATACACGTTTTACTCACGATGATAGGGCGATAGTAGACGAGTATCAAGAGGGTAGTTTGAGTATATATCTCAATACAAAAAATCAAATTGTAGGAGGTACTCTGATTTCAGAAAACGCAGGTGAGATATCACAAGAACTTCTACTTGCTATGTCCTCTGGTATACCCGTGCAAGCACTTTTTAACAAAGTCTATCCATATCCAACCGCAAGCAGAATAAACAAACAACTAGTCTCACAAAAAATGGCACAAAAGTTGACCAAGATAAATACCTATATTTTGGCATTTTTGTTCAAAATAAAGTCATAATTGAAGTTATGCACCTATAATAATGTAAAGTATACTTTACATTATTATAGGTATGGAGTATACTGTATGGACGGGCAAAAGTCCACAATTATCATCATTATATTATTTACAATTATATGAAAAAATGTATAGCACTAAGTATATTACTCTCTGTTGCAACTATCACTAGTGTTTCAGCTATGACCAGCATGACCGAGACAACAACAGTTCAAAATACAGACAACATGATAGCAAACAAGACAATGATGTCTATCACCAAAGATGCGGGAGTAGGCTCTCGTGGTACTCATGTGATGGAGATACAAAACTTTTTGATAAGCGGAGGATTTCTCTCTACATCTGCGACAGGCTATTTTGGTCCTGCTACAAAAAAAGCAGTCATGGCCTATCAGAAATCAGTAGGTGTCACTGCGACAGGATATTTTGGAGCAAAGACTCGTGCAAAAATGTCAGGAAGCATGGATATAACTGATGGTCCTATGATGATTCACAAAATGATTCAATAATTTGTCCTATATACCATTGAAAACACTTAAAAATAATCTCAAAGAAACGCGCATCCAATGTGCTTTGTCCCAAGAATCTCTCGCGGAGAGTGTTGGTGTTACTCGTCAAACAATCATCTCTATTGAAAAAGGAGTATATCAACCGTCTGTTGGGCTTGCACTTAAACTTGCGAAGAAATTAGGTAAGACAGTAGAATACTTGTTTCATTTTGAATAATATATGAATATACAAATCAAAGAATACATATTAGCAATCAGTATCGTTGTGGCATTCGCAACATATTATTTTAATCTTTTGCAAGATGGGATGATGATATCTGGAATATTGGCATTGGTCATACTGCTATACATTAGTATGATCTGGTCAGAACAAAAAGAAGATGAAAGAGACGAATACATACGAGCCAAAGTAGACAGAATATTGTATATACTCGTGCTAGTACTCATGCTATTAGACGTTCTCTACAAAACTTTTACACATCAAAACTATACTGACTCACTTATTCTCCTCACTGTATTAGCACTTGCCAAAATAGTGCTCTCGAAGTTTATAAAAAACAATAATTAACCTATATGAAAAAGAATAAAACAATAATAGCAAACATATCCCCAATAACTGCTATTTTTGGTATTGTACTTCTCTTTGGTATCTCATTTGTGGGATACAACACATACAAGAGAGCAACTTCGCCGCAATATGTTCCAGATAAAAGTATAGTAGAAAATACTGCTTATCAAAAAATCGTATTAGCAGGGGGATGTTTCTGGTGTACAGAAAGCGAATTCAATCATCAAAATGGTGTCATCAGTGCGGTATCAGGCTTTGCAGACGCAGCCTCTGCCAATCCAAGCTACAGTGATGTCAGTTCAAAGAAGATATCAGCCAGAGAGGCAGTAGAGGTCATCTATGATCCTCAAATCATCAGTATTGAACGCATATTAGAATTGTATTTCAAACATATCAATCCGACAGATGCTGGTGGACAATTTGCAGATAGAGGAGAAACATATACAACAGCTATTTACTACACCACCCCAGAACAAAAGACTATCGCAACACAGATAAAAGAAAATATTGATGCAAGTGCACTGTTTCAAACTCCTGTTGCAACAGAGATACTACCATTTGTAAACTTTTATCCAGCAGAAGAATATCATCAAGATTACAAAGACAAAAATCCTGTTAGATATGCTGCATACAGAGAAGCTTCTGGTCGCAATGCATTCATCAGACAACAATGGTCTGATACAGAACAGGTCAAAAAAATATTTAATCAAACAACTAATACAAAAAATATGAATACCCACAGCACAAAAAAATGGGAGACATTTACTCAAGCAGAAAAAGATGCAGTACTGGCAACTCTCACAGCCCAACAAGTACAAGTGACACAAAAAGAGGGAACAGAGAGACCGTTTACTCCTGGAAACTATGAATCTAACAAAGAAAAAGGTATTTACGTCGATATTGTTAGTGGTGAACCATTGTTCCTCTCGAATGACAAGTTTGATTCTGGTACAGGGTGGCCAAGTTTTGTGAAGCCTATATCAGACTCAACAGTGACTCTACATACTGATAAAAAATTATTCTCTGTTCGTACTGAAGTTCGTAGCAAAATAGCAGATTCACATCTCGGTCACGTATTCGATGATGGTCCTATGGACAAAGGAGGTAAAAGATATTGCATGAACGGTGCAGCACTCAAATTCATACCACTTGCTCTTATGGAGCAAGAAGGATATGGCGACTTCGTTTCACTTATCAACTAATACACACACATATGATACAAAAAGCAGTATTTGCTGGCGGATGTTTTTGGGGATTGGAAGATTTGCTTCGAGACCAAAAAGGGGTACTGAGTACAGAGGTGGGATACACTGGTGGAGATAATGAAAACCCAACTTATCAGAATCACCCCGGACACGCAGAAGCAGTAGAGATAACATACGATGATAGTATTACCTCATACCTGAAATTACTTGACTTCTTTTTCCAGATACACAACCCAACAACCTTGAATCAACAAGGAAATGACAGAGGAACGTCGTATCGTTCTGCTATATTCTATGGAAATCAAGAAGAGAAAGAGGAAGCAGAAAAAATGATTGAGATAGTAAATGCCTCAAAACGCTGGCAGGATAAAGTGGTGACAACACTTGAACCACTTGGTGTATTTTATAAAGCTGAAGACTATCATCAGGACTATCTAGTCAAAAATGTTGGCGGCTATACTTGCCACGCTATATATTTTGATAGTTATTTGAAATAAGTCTAACAAGGGTTACCCTTACAAGGGTAACCCTTGTTAGACATATGTACTATGTCTTTGTGGTATAATACATATATGAAAAAAATAACCCTCAACTACAAAACTACTAGTATTATTTTGGCTACTGCGCTTGTTGTATCAAACATACTATTTGCGGCATCGTATATAGACAACAAAAAACACGATGCACGAGCAATATATACCAAAAAACAAATAGACGCATATATGAAAAGCAGTGTGCACGATATGCAGAATATCAATCACGGAAGCATGAACATGAATGCCACAAATAGCAACATGGGTGATATGACTATGAATGACATGGCGAATATGTTGAAAGGAAAAACAGGAAAAGCCCTAGAGAAAGAATTTATAAGCGGCATGATACCGCATCACCGTGGTGCTGTTGATATGGCAAATATAGTACTACAAGATAAGACTGTGAGCCCAGAAATTCAAACCTTTGCAAGGCAAATCATAACTGCACAAGAGGCTGAAATAATACAGATGAATGAATGGCTCAAAAAGTATTAAGCACTACTCACCTTATAAAACACATATCAGTACACTGGTATGTGTTTTATAATAGTGCTAAGATACAAGAATGAAAAAAATTCGCTCAGAGTTCTATACCAATTTTGAAACCTATACATTTGGATACGCCGAGTACGCTATTCTCGAAAATCTATCTGACATTACAGAAATATATAGCTCTGGATACTTACCATATACCGGTAGTCCGGATATACTCAATCATTTTTATTTGTGTCGCAGTCTGCGAGTAGATCTATCCAACTGGAAACTCAATAGTGAAAACAAACGCATACAAAAGAAACATGACGAAGGGCTCAGTAGAAAAATATTTGATTCCTTCACTCAGATGGATGCTACACTACAACAAGAAGTTTTTGAAATGTATGCCCAGTATTTCGCTCATATACACGGTGCAAACATTATGCCCAAAAAGCGACTAGAATTCGTATTTGCCTCAGTATTTCAAAACAAGAACATATTGTATTTTGACAGTGAGGGAAAGCTTGCTGGTGGGATTATCATGATAGAGAATATAGAAAAAAGTTTGTCACATATTTGGTATATCGGTTACACGCCCCAGTTCCAGAAAAGTGGTTTTGGTATTTGGATGTTCTTGGATTGTATGCAGTTGTTGCAGTCAGAAGGGTATACGTATTTGTACCTCGGTACAGCATATGGCAACAAAGCCAAGTACAAGCTCAATTTCGAGGCATTAGAATACTGGGACGGCAATGCGTGGAATAGTGATATCAAAAGACTCAAAGCGCTACTCGGATCAGACGATATTGTCAAAGAGAGGGATGTACTCAAAGAAGGGAGAGAAACATTTACTATGTAAAAGTGTTATTATACTCATATGAAATGAGAAGATTATACAGACGAATACATACTTTCTGAAATACACAAACTCAAATACACCTACGGTTTAAATGGTGTTATACGCTACAATCTGGAGAGAAACGAAGCGTATCAAACTCAGTCAGTTGCCGAACATGTGTGCAATATGCTGTTCTTGGCGCACTATTTCAAGCCACTTGAAGACCCAGAATTGAAACTCGATTTTGAAAAAGTCATCAAGCTGATTATGATGCACGATATGGGTGAGATAGAAACTGGCGATGTGATAACTGTTGCAAAGACCAGCAATCATGACGAAATAGAGAAAAAAGCAATCAGAAGTGTGATGGAGAAAAGTCCTGACTTCGTCAAAAATGAAATACAAGAACTCTATGATGAAATGGAGAACCCACAAACTCCGGAGGGCAGATTCACAAAAGCAATAGATAAATTGGAGGGTCAGATATTTTGGGTAGAGAGGGAGGGTGTGGAGATGGTTGCACATATAGACAAGATGGCTGGACTTGATATCAGTGTTGTGCATCCAATCATGATGAACAAGATATATGCACTACTAGACGAATACAATCTGCCGTATGTACGTAGATTTATGGAAGTGATTGATAGAGAAAAGATGAAAACTGGGTTGATATAGGAGTGCCTATAATTTGGGATTTGTAAATCAAAACCGCATGGGAATAAAAAGTGGAGATAAAAAGGAGCGCCCTTGCGGGTGCTCCTCTTTGTACTGATTTGTGGCGAATATAAATTGACTATAATTATATTATATGTTATGATATGTAGTAGTATAGATACTGTCGCAGTAACAGGCTGTACTTGTTTCCACAATCAGCACAAAGAAGGAGTGAACAATGGATCTAGTACTTTTGATAGGGGTGTTGATTCTCAACGTCTTGATATCCATCTGGAATTGCTATGCCGTAGGCAGTGCATGGAAAGATGTGCAAACAATGGGCAGCACCTTTGATAAGGTGCTCATGTGGTCAGGGATCATCCAATCAGGTGTCGGATTTTCAATGCCGATATTGATTGCACTTGCATACGGTGCCTCGGTACTTTTGACCGGTGGTGAAAAGCCAGTTCTCACACCAAGTGAGGCAAAAGAGCTGATGCAAAGTATTTTCAGCTTGTGGTATGTGGCGGTCATATTTCCCATCCTGGGAAGCGGTATCGCAATTTGGGCTCATTCAATTCGAGTAGCATTCCATAAGCGCGACTTTGCAAGTATTGCAGCCGCGGGCTGGAACACGTATGCTCAAATCAGCAACACTGTCTCGGCTGTTAACAACCTTGGCGGTGCATTTGGCGACGTGGGTAAGTTGTTTGGATCGGCGCTTGGTGGCAAGGGTGATTCAAAAAACAAGGTAGCCATCCTTGCTATCATGCTGGTCGTCATTTCGCTGGTCGCTGGCTTCATGATTGCCCTCGGGCTTGTGCGTTTCTTTGCGAGTCGGGCGTCGTCACGTCTCGAAGAGTATGCAGACAGCTACAACCCAAGACGTACGTAGCACAATCAATAACTCAACACCCACACAGAAGCACCCATCGGGTCACTCTGTGTGGGTGTTTCTTATGCTGGTGAGTATGGGGGGATAGGTGGTAATTCAAAATACAAAAGAGTACTATATACAATATGAAACTAGCACTCAATCAGGAACTCGGTACCGAATATAGTAGTAGTACTCAAAAAATTAGGGTAATAACAGAAAAATGGACACTCAAAAATATTTTCTGTCCAAACTGTGGACGAGCAATTTCTGAGTACGTAAACAACAAACCAGTTGCTGATTTTTTCTGCAAAAATTGTGTAGAAGACTTTGAGTTAAAATCAAAAAAAGGGAAGGTGCGCGGAAAAGTTGCAGCAGGTGCGTATTCAAAAATGATTGAGAGATTAAACTCTAACACAAAACCCAACTTCTTTTTTATGGGCTATTTGGAAACTTGGAGCGTGTATGACTTTTTTGTAATACCAAAACATTTTTTTACGACTGATATTATTGAGAAAAGAAAACCACTAGGGATAAATGCAAAAAGAGCTGGTTGGGTTGGTTCAAATATACTATTTTCAAAAATACCAAAAGCAGGGCAGATTTTTTATATAGAAAACGGAGTATGTGTTTCTAAAAAAGATATTTTAGAAAAATGGCAAAAAACGGTTTTCTTAAAGCAGATTAAAAAATCAGATGCAAAGGGATGGATTTTAGATATTATGAATTGCATTGATGATTTAGATAAAAATATCTTTTCTTTAAGTGATATGTATCAATACGAAAATGACTTGGCAGCACTTTATCCAGAAAATAAAAACATAAAACCCAAAATTAGACAACAACTGCAATTTTTAAGAAATAAAGGATATCTAGAGTTTTTGGGCGAAGGGAAGTACAGAGTTAAGTAGTTGATATTTATCTGAATTTGATCAATGATCAATATATAGATGCAAATAATACAAAGTTTCCAAAATACGCATGTCAGCATTGTGGTTCAGAGAGAAAGTGGGTTGAAACCATTATAGATGATATGTTTATTTGGAATAAGCATACCCTTGCTTATGAACCCCACAAGTTTGGTGATGATTTTTGAGCATACTGGTAATGAAATATGTGTTGAGTGTCAAAAGGAGTGGATAGGACTTAAGTAAACCTTTTTTGTTTAATTTGGTGAACTTCCGAACCCTAGAAAAGGACACCTTTATCAATAAGGTTATTAGATGGAATAAGATTTTATTTGAGACAAGTTGGTCCGAAAACCTTAATCCATATGGCCTATTATGTAAGTATTAATTAGTTTTGTTCTTTAAATGAGTAGCAGGAGATTAATTATACGTAATTTCGGCAAATAACTCGTCGTGTAGACCTTTGTTAAGTGCTCGTAGTTGTTTAATGTTTTCGATTAATGCATGGTCCTTTATACTCTCTAATAGTGCTTCAACGTAGCTAGAATACTTGTATGGTATAAACTTACTGTTTTTATTTTCGTTGTTGTCACCTAAATTCATCACCTCAAAGTAGTTAAAGTCATAAGAAAGACCACCAAAAGTGGTGACTTTTCTGCTACCAGATAAAATCCTGTTACTTTTCCTATGCGCAAATGACTGTCTTAGCGGGTTTATGTGGAGATTGCTTAACCCTTTTTTATCTGCCTCAAGAAAAATATATAGTTTTACAATAAGTAATTCAAGGTTAAAGAGAAGTTGGTCAAATTTTATTTGGTACTCGAATTCTCCGCTTCTTAAGAATTCGCTAAATGCAAAATAAGATACAGGTGTGTTGAAATCAAACTTGCTATATTTATTAAATTCAGTAACAAAATCTTTACTAAGATATAACATATCTTTTCTTGCAAGTTCAATCAATATGACAATTTTGCAGATATCTGTAATTATACTTATATTATCAAAGTTATTATCGGAAAAGTCAGAACTTAAATTATTATGGTCTAGTATCATATTCTTATTTTTTTTGTTTCAAAGTGGTTTTCTTTTATGGCAATAATATACATAATATTATCTGGAATAACATCAAAGTAAAATATTCTGCCCGAATTTTTTAGATGTATCTCTTTTATTTCAACCCCCTCATGTAAGCCTCTATATAGCTTTTTATACTCACCTGCACACATTATGTGACTGGTATTAATATCACCATTTCTCATTATATCTTCACGACAAAATACCGATACTCCAATTTCTTTAAGTATAGATAAGCCCCTTTTTGCATTTTTACCATCCAAACTTTTTAACTCACATAGGTCTTTATTGTACTTTTCGAAGGAAATAAGATATGGTTTTATTTCCACATCTTCTTGTATTATTATCTCTGCTACTTTTGAGGGAATCTTTGTATCTTCAGATATTTCTGCAACCTCCTTTGGTATTATCTGCTCCATATTTGTTTACTCGACCTAGCTAATAGTTCTAAGTTTATCAGAATAGTATGTTTTCATTATAATAGTTGAAATCTCATTATCTGAGTTGTCTGTTGAAGATAATCCTTCTCGTGCTTTTTGCCAAGGCATTTCTGAATGTGTGAGCATTTCAAGATAGTCGCCATCAAATTTACCATAAACAGCCCAAACACTGTCAAGGACCAATTTATTTTTATCAGATATTGTTTCAATGAGAGAAATGTTTACCCTCTTTGTAAAACTACTGAATCCATGTTTTTTATATTCAGAGTAAACTTCTCTAATTGCTGGACCGTGGACCCAAGCTTCAATTTTTTCGTCAAACATTTTTCTGTTATTTAACGCAAGAGACCAAGCTTGAGCATAGTAAACAAGCTTCTGCAACTTTTTATTTGTTACATAGCATTTTTGTTCACGCGCTTTAAGGATAAAATATTCAGCAACCGCTAGCGCATCAGTCTTTGTATTTACCGTACTCATATAAACAGTCTACACTTTTTATATTTAATATTCAATCTTTTAAAGGATTGCTTCTCAAACAAATCTTATGTGGTCACTCAGTGGGTGAATTTACTAATTCACGAGTTACCAAGTCCGTTTGATGCTTCATAGCACCAAGTCTTCTAAGTACTCTCAAAGCCTCCATTGGTACGATGTGCTCATAGCTCGCCGATGGTTTTGTTTTTGTCTGGAATCCAACAAAAAGCAAAACATCACCGCAGCTTCACACACTAGAAAAACCAGCGCAGGATGGTTTTTTTTAACGTGTGTGAGCGTTCAACAGATAGAACTTAAGTGGTTCATTACCCCACAAAGCTTATTTGTTAGTTTTTAGAATATCATTCTGACCCTTCTTGAGAGTAGAACAAAACTATGTCTAATTTTTTATATAGTTTTATCATTAAATCCATCTGTTTATTATTTGGGTCAATCAACATAGCTCTTAAAACAGCTTCGCCGTGGTCAATTTTAAATTGTTTCTCTTCTTCTATTTTATCCGATATATCATGGGCTGCTCTTAAGATTAAATTAGACCCATTTATAGAGGTGTTGTCATGTGGGTCAATTTCTAAACAGATTCTTTTGAGATCAGCTGTCCATAAAATGGCTTTCAATAGTGATTCTTTATTAAGATAGGGGTTAAACTCCTCAGATAGTAGAAAATCGAGCAAATCATTTGATTGATAAACACCATGTTTAATTATTTCTGCGAGGCTTATTTTTATCTGTTCATTACTTAATGTTTCCAAAAAACTTTTATCTATAAAAATATCATTTGGTTCGTAGAAAGATTTATGAGCATGTTTTATATGTGCCCCATCAGATGTAATATCGTTAACTCTAACCTTTCCACCAATTGATGCATCTGACATCGCAAGCGGGGTTGTTGGGAATGATATAAAATCAGATTTAAACTTTTCGGCTATATACGCTGATATATTAATTATAAGTCCTCCACCAACTGCGACTACTCGTTTTGAAGTTTTTAGATTCTCTAATAACTTGTTTATTTCTAATAGAGTTTTTATTCCGCACTCTTTGGCATCAATAGTAATTAGATTACCTTTTAAATTTTTAAAGCGTTTGATGTCTAGATTATTATCAACAATGATAAGATCG
>JBDLSO010000011.1:0-13249 GCA_039799445.1 Candidatus Parcubacteria bacterium
CATTAACAGTTAATACTGCAAATGCGCAAGACGTTGAGCTCGCTCAAGAATTCATAAACAAAGTTTCGATTGCGATATTAGATCCTCTCATAGGACTAGCATTCGTAGTAGCAGTTGCTGTATTCATCTGGGGAATCATAGGGTTCATCAATGCTCTGAATTCTGGTGGTGATACCAAGCCGGGGAAATCACATATGATTTGGGGGATAGTCGGCATGACTATTATGATATCAGCATTTGGTATCATCAATATGATCAAGAGTTTCACTGACAGCATACTATAACAACAAAAGCCCCAATCGGGGCTTTTGTTGTATATCACAATCACAAACAAAAAGGGTCGGCACTATGTGCCGACCCTAACCCTAAAAAGGGATTTTTTCGAATCTGAAATCCTCCATACCACCCTGATCACTGGGTACTTTACCAGTGAGCACGGTGTTGGAGCCTTCGCCTAAGCGTGTGAAATAGGCATCCATATAGAGCCCATTCCCCCAGGTGATTTTGCACCTGTAGTTGGTGCCATCTCCTGTGTGGCAGGAGAAATGGAGGGTTTTTACACCACCCTCCTGATTTGGGTAAGAGACTTGCGTCTCAAACCCTTTTTTTTCAAAGGTAACCTCTACAAGAGAGGTTACCTTCTTCTGTAGATTCAGGTATGTGGCTTTGTATGTGCCACTTCTTGGTACCGCATTATTTTCTATTTCTTGCCAGATTTTTAACCCCCATATACAAGCAACAACGAACATTGCGGCAACAATCCACAAAATTAAAGTATCGCGGGCTTTCTGTGACCCAACACTTGATGAACCATTAGCCACTTTTTTCTCCCTTCAGATTAGTTGCAGCCTGAACGACACTTCGAGCCAATTCAGGGTTTTGCAAGGCGGTACCTACAAGTTTAATTGTATCATGGTCACCAGTTATTGATATTTTTAACTCAGTGATATTCCGTTTATCTTCAACTTGACCAGAGTCTGGATCTGCCGCAAGTGCAAGCCTTTTTCCATCTTCATTCTTGCCTAGAGTAATTGCATTTTGGCGAATACGTTCTGCTTCGCCTGCCTCTTTTTTCGTCTTCTTTTCGTTGACAGCATTGGCGTAGTCTTGCCGACGCTTTTGAGTTTCTGGACTGAAACGCACGGATGTTATCCGTGTATCAGTCAACAATTCAATACCAAAGAACTCTTTCTTCACATTACCTTCATTATGAACAATGGCTTCTGAGTCACCATATTGCTTCGAGACGATAGCAAAATCGTCCAGCAGAGATTGACATTCTTCTTTGAAGGCTGAGATTGCCTCTTCGGAGGAACCTCGGTCTTCAAACTGTAGCTGGTCAACGATTCTGCCAACAAAAGCAGCAGACAGTACAATTTGGTTTCCCGTATCCTTGGTATCCACCTCAGCTGATAGGATAAATTTTGGCAACGCTGCTGTAGAAACAGTGTTCTCTACCGCAACTGTGTCACCAACTTCTTTGTAGTGCGACCCAGGTCCTATTTCATGCCGCTTACCGTCTTTGTCGACAAGGATAACCTTTGTGTTCTCTGGCACTTGAAAGCGCAATTGATCGCGTAATATAAATGACGCGATGATAGATGTACCCGCGCCAATCATAATAGCGAATGGAACGAGTACGAAAGCAGCTGCACCAGTACCGGCAATTAGTCCGATGAAGGAAACAAGCATGAGAGCTTTTAGACTTTTAGCCATTTTTTACCTCTTTAAATTTTTGTGGGTCAGGGAATCTGCCCCACACTTAATATATTATATCAGATTTGACACAAATGTCAAGTACACGATATATCAAAATAGTATTACAATGTAGCTATGCATCTACTGCAAGCACTCACAGAAATATATCAAAAACCAAGCAATATACTACAAACAGCTCTTTGGACACTCTTTTTTGGAGCATGTGTCTCTCTTTTACAAAATCTAAGCCAGATCATCTCTGTATTTGGTTACTCCTTGCCAATAGTAGAAAAAGTACAAGTGACATATTCTATACTCATTAATTTATATACGCACAATCTCACAGGACTAACACTACTTTCTCATTGTACTCTCATACTATTGATGGCTATAAATCTTACCTGTATAGTATACTTTTTTAAAAAGAGAGGAAGTATGATTTCTAGTAGTGAAACTACACTTGCAACAGTATTTGCACTACTTGGCTCTAGTTGTGCTGCGTGTGGTGGTATACTTGCAAGTGCTGGCATAGCGACACTCGGTGGTTTTTCTAGCATACTTATCAGTCCATTTGTAGGTAACCTGTTTGTATATAGTGCTATTGTATTACTTTTGTATTCAATATATTCTATAACACACAAAATATCTGCGCCACTTATTTGTTAATATATGAAACTCTCACACAAAATAATTTTATTATTCCTCTGTGTCTGTATATGTGTGTTGCTCTTTCAATATGGAAGAGAAAAAGGATATATAGAAGGCAGTCTCGCTCGTAATCAAACAGTATTTATACACAAAACAGAAAGTCAAACAAAAGAGAAAGATACGTACAGTGGAGAATATACAGTGTCGCGAGTAGTAGATGGAGACACTATTGATATAGAAAACAGCCAAGGCACAATTAGAGTAAGACTTATTGGAGTAAATACTCCAGAAAGCGTCGCTCCCAATCGGCCAGACGAATGCTATGGAAAGGAAGCGAGTGAATATGTGGCGCGTGCTATACTTCGATCGACTGTGACACTAGAGTTAGATACAGATAAGCCACTACAAGACAAATATGGTAGACTACTTGCATATGTCAGGAAAAGTGATGGCACACTATTGAATAAAGAAATAATAGAAAAAGGGTATGGCTATGAATACACCTATCAGGGTGAAAAATACATATACAGCCAAGAATTCAAAAAGGCAGAATCATTTGCTAGAGAAAATGCACTTGGACTGTGGTCGGAGGGGACATGTAATGGGAAGAAATAGTTTTGAGTAACACGTTTTAGTTTTGAGTTAATCTCTCATACGGACGAAGCGATGGTCCTAGCTCAATGGTTTGGGCTACATGTATTCAACAACTCCTCAAAATATATATCTCAAAAAGCTCGCCGGAAGCCGATTTGAGCAACATGTAAGGAGTTCACAATCAAACAAAACTTACAACGTAAAACGAGAAATGACATAATGCTTGCATTTTCTTGTATTTATGGTATAATAGTACCATTATATTGAATATACACTATTCCATGAATTATCTCCCAATTATTCTCTCTAGTATACTCTCGGCAGTCATCTCAATGACGGTTACTCTTGTGGTCCTCAGATATAGAATGCGGGGGTATCAAATGCCACCTCGCACCGAAGTAGATGACGTTGCAGAACAAAAAGAAAATATCACAGTAGTAAATACACAATTGTTTAGAAAAACAGAAATCCCCGACCCTACCCCAGATATACTATCTGAGGTAGGAGTAGATACGACACAATCGGCGCTGAATACTGTATTTGCTGAATTAGCTAAACAAAAGAAAAGTAGATTGAGTCTATATATATTTTCTAAATATGTATACAAAACCATACAATCTATTTACCACACTCTTTCTCAGGTATCTCTCGTCTGTTTGAATATGCTGATAAAATACATAGACTTTGTATACAAGACAGTCAGTACGCCATTTATATGTGCGCTTGTACCAGTATATCTACTCATACAAAAAATAAACAATACCTCTATTGGCTTTCATGCCCACCAACTATATATTTGGATTATTGGAGGCATCAAAAAAACATGCATCAAAATCTATATTCCTCAAAAGATACAAAAAGCAAAACCAGCAGAGAAAAAGAGCGTACAAAATAAGCCTATGAGTCTACAAGCCATAGCAACATCAGCAAAAGCGCTATTTTCTGAGCAAAAAAATATACAGCAAAATCATTTACATTTTTATCTTGAAGCCTTTCTCAGTGTATTCGTTGTACTGGTAACCGCAGCAGTATTTATATCTGGTATACCTAGTACTGCTCCACATTTATTTTTGTTATATATGCTTGCACTACTTATATGTGGTAGTTATATGCTGAGCATACATCGCAGTCCCCGCATTTTCTGGACTATTGGCGTGTTGGCTTGGTCAGCACTTGCGTATTGGTATTTTTCAGTAGACAATACTGAATTGTATATAGGTTCGGTTGTACTCTTTTTATCTGCATTTTTATCATTGTATGCGATATCAAGTTTTATTTGGTATGGAATACAAGAAGAGAAATATACCATACTTGAACAAGGACTTTTTGCACTGCATCCATTTTTATACGTATCTGGTATATATTTATTATTGATTGCTGATTTCAAGTATCTTGTTGTATTACTCTATATTGCTGTACTTTCCTTGTATGTGTATTTTGCTCAAACACTTAGGCAAAAGAAAGGACTGCATGTGTGTACGACTGTCTGTTACTTTGTAGCTCTCATTGCTGGACTCTCGGCCATTTCAATCGTCTTTGATGGATTTTATAGAATATCCGCACTCGCGATATTGTTATGTATCTATATATATAAAAGAGAGAAAAAGAAATTACTTTTTATTGTGCCCGTACTCCTCTATATATTTGGATATGTATTGTATGCACCTGCGCCAGCCATATTTTTTCCAATTGCAAATGAGCGTTTTGCGAGCTATATACTCGGAGCTATCACTTTCTTTGTGCTTTGGACTGATACTATAAAATCAGCATATACAAAAGTGTTATCCGGTTGGTATGAAAATAGCCTCTTTGCAGGCTTTGTCTTGATAGTAAGCACAGGTGTGTTTGTTGAATTACAAGATATACAAAACCAAACAACGCTGTTACCTGGTAGAAGCGGGGAGATAGTGCTCGTCGGCATACTACTTCTTGCTAGTATCTTGTTCTATTTTATAGGAATAGAGAAGAGAAACAAATTCATTTCACTTGTTTCTATCACCTCGGCACTGTCTGCTATATTTCTAACTGTGACCAAGCTTATCAACTAGGCGTAAACACATGTGTTTGTTATACTACACGTATGAACACATTACGCGAAACAATCAAAGAAGCAGACGATAAGAATATCGCAGTGGGGCATTTTAATATTTCAAATTTAGAAGCATTACACGGTATATTTAATGCTGCACAGAAATTACAGGTTCCAGTCATTATTGGAGTTTCAGAAGGAGAGCGTGACTTTGTTGGTGTTAAAGAAGCTGCAGCATTGGTCAAGACTATGCGTGAAGAGCATCAATACCCAATTTATCTAAATGCCGATCACACATATTCATTTGAGCGTGTCAAAGAAGCAATAGATGCTGGCTATGACTCAGTGATATTTGACGGCGCTAAACTATCTCTTGAAGATAATATTGCACTTGCCAAACAATGTGTAGACTATGCACATTCGGTAGGTCGTGACGTATTGGTAGAAGCTGAGCTTGGGTACATCGGACAGTCATCAAAAGTATTAGATGCTATTCCAGATGGAGTAAATTTTGATAATTTGACAACAAAGGAGCAAGCCCTCGAATATGTACAAGCAACAGGGGTAGACCTTTTTGCACCGGCCGTTGGGAATATGCACGGTATGATTGGAGTTGGCAAAGATCCAGAACTAAATGTAGAGAGAACTCGCGAGATACGCGAAGCTATAGGTATACCACTTGTACTTCACGGCGCATCAGGGAATACCAAAGAAGAGATACAAGCATGTATCAAAGCTGGTGTTGCGATAGTGCACATCAATACCGAGATACGAGTTGCATTCCGTGATGCAGTACGCGACTATATGACCGCCAATCCAAAAGAAGTCGCACCGTATAAGATAATGCAGTCCGGTACTGACGCAGTAGAGAGAGTGGTGACAGAGAAATTAAAAATGTTTAACTTCATCGACTAAGATAATAAAAAACGGAGGCTCCGACCTTCGTATTTTTGTACTTACATAACAACTAAACTCGTAACCATCTTATGCTATACTATACACATGAACAAAGACCAAAGTGAAAAAGCAATAGAATTACATAGAAAAAATGGCGGGAAATTAGCGACAGTTAGTAAAGTGCAGCTAAACAATAAAGAAGCACTCTCTCTCGCATATTCACCAGGTGTCGCAGCGGTCTGCCAAGTTATTGCAGCAGACAAAGGACTTACTAGAGAACTCACTCTCAAGAAAAACACAGTCGCCATAGTATCAGATGGTTCGGCAGTGCTTGGACTAGGGAACATTGGACCCTATGCAGCCATACCTGTGATGGAAGGAAAAGCAGCGATATTCAAAGAGTTTGCAGACGTAGATGCATTTCCTATATGTCTTGATACTCAAGATACAGAAGAGATTATCAAGGCAGTCAAACAGATTGCACCAGTGTTTGGTGGTATCAATCTAGAAGATATCGCTGCACCAAAATGTTTTGAGATAGAAGAGCGTTTACGAAGAGAACTCGATATCCCCGTCATGCATGATGACCAGTGGGGAGCAGCCACAGTGACAGTCGCAGCACTTATCAATGCACTTATAGTAAGAGGTTCACAAAAAACAGAAATAAAAGTAGTTTTAAGTGGTCTAGGTGCAGCTGGAGTTGCAACAGCACGCTTGCTACTAGAGTACGGTGTCACCAATATAGTATTTTGTGATAGTAAAGGAATAGTGCACAAAGAAAGAACAGACTTACAGAAAGAAAAAATAGAATTACTGACAAAAAGTACAGCCATAGTATCAGCTGGTACACTCAAAGATGCTGTTGTAGATGCTGATGTATTTATAGGGCTTTCAAAAGGTGGTGTATTGACTCAGGATATGGTTCGTACGATGGCAACAAGACCAATACTATTTTGTCTAGCCAATCCAACCCCAGAGATTATGCCAGAAGAAGCTTTTGCTGCGGGTGCATATATCGTTGGGACTGGGCGCAGTGATTATCCAAACCAGATAAACAATTCACTTGTATTCCCAGGTCTGTTCAAGGGTATGCTAGAGTGCGGCGGACAATTCGATAATTCACTTTTTCTCAAAGTTGCAGTAGCTTTGGCTGATTATGTAGAATCACCGACGGTAGAATATATTTTACCAAATATGTTCGACAAGGGTGTTGTAGACCTTGTGTACAAAACCGCACTTGGGTCATACAAATATTAAATACACAGATACACTCTGTGTATTTTTTATAGAGAGTACTCCCATGTGCTATACTCTACACATGTCATTTTCATTTACCATTCATAAGCGTTCAGCCGAGGCGCCACTTGCCCGCGTAGGTACTATTCATACACCACATGGCGATATACAAACTCCTGCATTTGTAGTGGTTGGCACCAAAGCAACGGTCAAAGCTCTTTCTCCTGAAATGGTTAGAGACATGATAGGTGCACAAGTTACTCTCGCAAATACGTATCATCTGTATCTACAACCAGGGGAGAATCTAGTAGAGCAGCACGGTGGTTTTGCTGCAATGATGAATTGGAAAAATCAAAAAGGTGATTTGCTCCCAACATACACAGACAGTGGTGGTTTTCAAGTATTTTCTCTCGGTCAGGCGATGGGGCATGGAGTGAGTAAGATTGCAACCAGCGCAGATATCTCTCGCAGAGAGACAACAGAAGAGACAAGTAATCACGAGAAACTTGCGGTCATTGATGACGAGGGAGTAACTTTCAAATCAGTGATAGATGGAAGTGAGCACAGATTCACACCAGAGAGTAGTATGCAAATTCAGCACGCACTTGGCGCGGATATGATATTTGCATTCGATGAATGTACCTCACCCCTTGCACCTCGCGAATATCAAGAGCGCGCACTTACTCGTACACATGCTTGGGCAGTACGTTGTATAGACGAACACAAAAGACTCGGAGCTTCGAAAGCGACGGGTACTATGCAGGCACTCTTTGGAGTGGTGCAAGGGGGAAGTTTCGAAGACCTGCGTCGTCTCTCTGCCGAGACACTTGGTGCTATGGAGTTTGATGGTTTTGGTATTGGAGGCTCTTTCACCAAAGAAGACATGGCTGGTGCAGTGCGTACAGTGACTGAAAATCTACCAGAGGGGAAGCCTCGACATCTACTTGGTATTGGTGAACCGATTGATTTATTTTTAGGTGTAGAGTATGGTTGTGATACTTTTGATTGTGTTGCTCCCACACGGGTCGCGCGCAATGGTGCACTGTATACAGCTGATGGGCGTATCAATATCACCAATGCAAAGTATGCCACCGATATGTCGCCGATATCAGATGAACCAAGTTTCTATACTCACAACTATACCAAAAGCTATTTGCATCATCTATTCAAATCAGATGAAATGTTTGCCAGTACGCTGGCCTCAATTCACAATCTGTCATTTATTGTAAAACTTGTCGATGATATGCGAATCGCGATACTCGAAGATAGATTCTTTGCTATGAAAGATGACTTTTGCAAGAGGTATTATGGGAAGGATAGTCTTAATTAAAGAATAAATTTTAAAAATATTTCTTGTTTTTACCATTCATTTCAAAAGACCAGATGAATTACATACGTATAATTCACTCCAAAATCAGCAGGTTTTGGAGCTAAAGTCCTTCTCATACTATTTTTTGAGAATATAGAATGAGACGGATTTTTTCTTCCAACTCACCCTAGGGTCGGGTTCCTCCTTGTCTTTTGAAACGAACTGGTGTGGAGGTTTTATGAGCAGGACTTAAGATGCTGAGGTGTGGCGTCTTTTGAGTGAGTATATTGAGGATATGAGGGGATAAAAATACAGAGACTATCTACTATTGACTTTTATAATATATATGTATAGAATCTGCAGATAAAGCTTAAAAATATTCACCACAGCGATATTTCATCAAAGATTTGCTTAGATGAAATATCGCTGTGGTGAAGATATTCGAAGTACCCAGCAAACATGCTAGAAAGAAAACGTCAAT
The DNA here is from genome assembly GCA_039799445.1 of Candidatus Parcubacteria bacterium. Lineage (GTDB taxonomy): Bacteria > Patescibacteriota > Minisyncoccia > Phycocordibacterales > UBA5272 > JBDLSO01. The sequence goes on from JBDLSO010000011.1 coordinate 8,893, forward strand.
GACTCACGTTACCGACGAAGCAAAAGCACTAGCAACCCGTTTCTTATACGGAGTGGTAGAGCGGGTTATGGAAGACTCGCTCGACACTGCTACACTCGTGACAGTGGTGCAAGTTCTGATCGATAAAAACAAGCAGACAGAAAACCTACTCGCCTTTGTGGCAGCGGGCTGTCCAAAAGTAGACTATCCGCAACCAACTCAACCCGTAAAACCTATTCGAAAAAAAAGAGTTGTATCTGTAGATACCCCGTACTTAAAATATGTGACATCTGTGATGATTCCTCCGACTTTTGGCAAAATAACACTTGCTCAGTCTGGGAATGTATTTATTGGGTATTTGGATACAAATCTCAAAAAGTGGGGTACAAACAAACCAGAAGCAGCAGCAGATGAAACAGGAGTTTCTATCTATGAAGTGAAACAAGATGGAGACTTCCGAACCTTGTTTAGTGGACTCACTACCGATACAGACTTGCTTTGTCTAACTCAGGAACAAATTGTGACTTTTATCACAAAATTCAGTGATCTACTCAGGCAAGAGGGGTTTCCAACTTTCTTTCTTTTTGAGGTCGGAGGCGAAGTGTTTGTTTTGTATGTCCTCGTGTATACTAGTGGGCTACAGTGCGGCGTCGACCGCTTTGACAGTAATAGCGTCTGGCACGCCTTGTATCGCTCTCGTGCTGTGGTGCGGCAAAAAGTCTCTTGATCACTTGGTATTCTGCACTGTAAATATCTGTCCCTTGGACCCTTTCAAATTTTGGTTGGGTCCAAGGGATTTTCTTTTGTATTTATAAAAATAAAAATACGCTATACTATACACATATGAAAAATATACCAACAGGAGTATGGGTACATTACAAAGACCACAATCGTGAGTATCGCATTGTATGTGTAGCAACATCACAGTACAAACAGGCGGAACTTGATCATCAGCCGATTGTTATCTATGAAGCGCTCTACGAGGTGACAGATACAACACACAAGTTCTGGGCGAGACCACTTGCAGACTTTCTTGAGTATTGCATACTTCCAAATGGAGAAACAACAACACGATTCATCAAAGTGAGGGAATAGATATAAGTAAAATAAAGTACTTATGTCAATAGTACTATTGACATAAGTACTTTATATTGATATAATATAAATACGTTGGGATTGGAAAATCGTTTCCTTGGCATAGTGCCACCCAATAAAAAAGGAATATCGACATGAACGCAGTAAATTGCTACACACTCACCATCAACTTGGGTGGTGCACATTTCGAAGAAGGAATTGAAACACACAATGGCGTCTATCGCCACGTGTACCTGCACGATGGGAAGCCAAATGGCTTCTCCCGTTTTGTTGGTATCGACGCTAACAGGACACCCCTCATTCAGGGGGACAGGCTTATGGCGGCGACATTTCGGAGCAATCGCTTCGTCGCTGGCATGAGCACCTCATGCTTTATACATATTCTGATGGCACAGAAGGGTGTCAAGCGTATCTTAAAGGGTGGATTCGCTGTCCACGCGCCCTCGATTATCGAGAGTGTCAAGAGGGTAAGTCAACAAAATGTGGTTGGTTTGGACATGCTCATTGAGCTGAAACCAGACCAACAAGTCATTATTGTTACCCCAGCAGGGGAGAGTGGCATCATTCTGGTGAAAGGTGTGCCGACAATTGTCGGGGCCGATCATCCCCAGATAAACCGCTTCATACAAAATGTCAAAATTGTCTCTGATTGGGAGGTTGAACTCGCTCAGCGAAAGAAGCAAAACGACGTACAATTTTTAACCCTTTTGTTTGATCGAGTATCAAAGTTTGTTTCAACAGCACAACCTGTTGAAGCTCGCTGGCAGAAGAACACTGTCTGGTCACTGCACTTCTTTTGGGAAGTTGCAAACACACTCGGTCAAATGACACTTGCGTGTAGTGTCGTCGACAGTATGCTTAACCAAGCAGCTTTACCGACGGATGTGGCGAAAAAGTTTGGGCTAATCACCCAAACCACGCCATACTTGGCTGTGGACAACACAAAGTCCACAAAGAAGTCCACAAAAGCATCAGCGATGCGCAAACTTGAGCGCTCAGAGCGTGACCGTGCACTTCGCAATCTCTTAAAGGGGGTTGCACGGTCAACTCAAACAAATCAAAAAAGAAAGTAAAAGTATTAGCTTTACTTTCAAAACCCTCGGCACCTGCGCGTGCCGAGGGTTTTTCATATATTCGTATGTGTTATGATATATCTATGCCATCACCATTTTCACTCAAATCAAACTGGGCACCTGCTGGAGACCAACCAGAAGCAATCAAAGCCCTTGTATCGGGACTTCGCTCTGGTATGCAGACACAGACTCTACTTGGCGCCACGGGTACAGGCAAGACGTTCACTATTGCCAATGTTATCCAAGAAATAGGCAAACCAACTCTCGTCATCGCCCATAACAAAACACTCGCCGCACAACTTGCCCAAGAGTTCAGAGAGTTTTTTCCAGATGCAGCTGTGCATTATTTCGTATCGTATTATGACTATTATCAACCAGAGGCATATATGCCTGTGACAGATACATATATTGAAAAAGATGCGCAGATCAATGAAGAAATAGACAGACTCAGACATGCCAGTACACAAGCTATACTTACTAGAAAAGATGTAATCATTGTCGCTTCTGTCTCATGTATATATGGTCTCGGTAGTCCAGAGGAATACGAAAAAGAAAATCTCAGACTGAGTGTTGGTATGAGTTTGGATAAAACAGAGCTGATGCGTCGGTTGGTCGCTATTTTTTTCGAGCGTACCAATGCCGATCTTTCTCCTGCACAATTTCGTTCAGTAGGAAATCGTGTTGAACTTATGCCAGTATCAGATACCTATGTCATCTCAATCACATTTGGAAGTGGTACAATAACTCAGATTGAGATAATAGATGGTATCTCTCATCAAATACTCGAAGTAGTCACAGATGTCTTTGTCTTTCCAGCCAAGCACTTTATCACTCAAAAAGATGCACGCGAGAGAGCGGTAGTACAGATCAAGCAAGAACTCAAAGAACAACTTGCGTATTTTGAAGCCGAGAAAAAGCCACTCGAATACGAACGCATCAAACGTCGCACGACTTATGATTTGGCGATGATTTCAGAAATGGGATTTTGTAGTGGTATCGAAAATTATAGTAGGCACTTATCTGGCAAAAAGGAAGGTGAAGCACCCGAAACATTACTTTCGTATTTTCCCAAAAAGCCAGATGGTACTCCCGATTTTTTACTTGTTATAGACGAATCACATGTGACCTTACCACAGCTTCGTGCTATGTATGCAGGGGATCAATCACGCAAAAATACATTAGTGGAGTTTGGATTTAGACTACCGAGTGCCAAAGACAACAGACCACTTCGCTATGAAGAGTTTGTAGAGCGTGTTGGACAAAAGATATATGTCTCTGCTACACCAGCAGATGTCGAGCGTAGCACCTCAGAGCAGATAGTGCAGCAAATCATACGCCCGACTGGACTACTCGACCCACAAATAGAAATACGAAAATTAAGAGAAGAAGGTGTATATAAAGGGCAGGTATTTGACTTTATCGATGAGACTATAGCAGAAGTGAAGAAAGGTGGTCGCGTGATAGCAACAACACTGACCAAGAAAATGGCAGAAGACTTGTCGGTATTCCTGCGTGAAAAGAAAATAAAAGCTGAATATCTGCATAGTGATATCAAAACTATTGAGCGTATTCAGATATTGACTCGTTTTAGAAAAGGGGATTTTGATTGTTTGGTTGGTGTGAACTTACTTCGTGAAGGGCTCGACTTACCAGAAGTATCATTCATCGGCATACTCGATGCAGACAAAGAAGGATTCCTCCGTAGCGAGACATCACTTATTCAAACTATCGGACGCGCGGCACGTAATGTCAATGGACGTGTGATACTGTATGCAGATGTGCTTACAGGTAGTATGGAGCGAGCAATAGGTGAGACCAACCGCCGCCGCAGTATACAAGAAGCATATAATACAAAGCACAATATCACCGCAAAGACTATTAGTAAACAAATCAAAGATATTACCGAGCACATGGAGACTACACATGAAAAAGCAGTCAATTACGAGCTTTCGCTCGACGAGAAACTATTTGCTAAAAATCCAAACAAACTTATTAAACTTAAAGAACGCCAAATGAATGAAGCAGTGAAAGAACTTGACTTTGAAACAGCTGCAATACTGCGCGACGAAATACAGTTTTTGAAAGATAAAAGTGATAGTGGAGTAGGAAAGAAACTCAAAAAGAAAGGCTAGTTGCCGACAATCAGTTTTTATTTTAAAAGGGTTCCAAATAATAATATGAACTAAGAATGAGCGGCGCCCTTCGGACGC
>JBDLSO010000012.1:0-13084 GCA_039799445.1 Candidatus Parcubacteria bacterium
ATCAAGTGATACATCACTTGCAATTGAAAAAGCACTCAAGGATGCAAAAAAGCACATGATTACTTTGAAATTAACCAAAGAAGGTAGTATCGCTCACGATCTATCTGCAAAATTCGCTAGTTCAAAGGTGTTCATTATGCCAAACAGAGGACGTGGACTGATCGCAGGATCGTCTGCTCGTGTGCTCTTGAACCTAGGTGGTGTCAAGGACGTCACAGCGAAATTCTTTTCTGGATCTAAAAATAAACTGAACAATGGGAAAGTGACAATGAAAGCACTTGAAACCATTGCATACAAGCATGGTGAAGAGCGAATAGCTCCAAAAGTACAAATGGTCGAAGTAGAAAAAGTAGCAGCAGCTGAATAAATCAGTAGCTTACATATATGCAAATCAATCAAATCAAAAGAGATCATCCAAATAAGACAAAGAAAATAGTTGGACGTGGTGGTACTCGTGGTAAAACATCAGGAAAGGGAACAAAGGGTCAAAAAGCACGTGCCGGAGCAAAGCTTCGTCCTGCTATGCGTGACACAATCAAAAAGCTTCCAAAACTTCGTGGTTACAAAAATAAGTCATTCCGAACAAAACCTACTTCAGTAAATCTCCGCGAGATCAATGTAGTAGCAAACGATGGTATGGTCATCAATCCAATTACTCTACTTGAGCTCGGACTTATCAAGCTTTCAGGTGGTAAATTGCCAAAAGTAAAAATCCTTGGACTAGGTGATATAGACAAAAAAGTTTCTATCTCGGGATGTGAATTTTCAGAAGCAGTGAAAACTAAAGTAATTGCAGCTGGTGGAACTATCGCCTAATACACACAAAGTAGTATAATACCTATATGTTATCAAAAATTAAATTTATATTCACAGAAAAAAGTATTAGAGATAAAATCTTCTTTATCATTGGAATACTGTTTTTGTTTCGAGTGCTTTCAACTATTCCGATTCCAGGAGTAGATGTCGCACGTTTGGAACAATTCCTCTCTAATTCGCAGCTGCTCGGGATACTCAATATATTCTCGGCTGGTGGTATATCAACACTCAGTTTAGTGATGCTTGGAGTCGGTCCGTATATAACGGCATCGATTATCATGCAGCTACTCACTGTGCTTTCACCGCAAGTGAAAGCAATGTACAAAGAAGAAGGAGAAATCGGAAGACGTAAATTTACTCAGTACAGTAGATACCTTACTATCCCTCTTGCAATTGCACAGGCAATAGGACTACTTGTACTCTTGCAGCGACAAGGAATACTAGCAGCTGACACTGGTTCATTTGGTATGGCAAGTAGTGTACTCATTGTAACTGCTGGCTCTATGCTACTGATGTGGCTCGGAGAACTTATCTCTGAAAAGGGTATAGGCAACGGTGTGTCTGTGATTATCTTTGCAGGTATTATCGCATCACTCCCTCGTATTGTGGCTCAGACAATCAGTACTATGAATATACCGCAAGATATACCGACCATTGCAGCAGTGCTTGTTGGTATCGTTGTGGTGACTGCGGGTGTGATATTTATCACCGAAGCTGAACGTAAAGTACCGATTACATATGCCAAGCAAGTACGCGGCATGAGCGGTAGCACAGCAGGTGGAAATACCTATATACCACTTCGCTTGAATCAAGCTGGAGTGATCCCAATCATTTTTGCCCTTTCACTGTTTACCTTCCCGCAAATACTTGCCTCAGTTGGAGCAGCATCGTCTAATACTATTGTACAAAGTATTGCGAGTGGAGTAACATGGTTCTTTCAGAATCAGTGGCTGTACTCAGCAACATATTTCTTGCTTGTATTTGCCTTCACTTATATGTATACAGCTATTACATTTGAACCAAATGATGTAGCAGATAATTTACAAAAAGGGGGAGCGTTTATCCCAGGAATCAGACCAGGTGAGCCGACTGCGGATTACTTAAGTTCTGTACTCACACGTGTGACATTTGCAGGAGCATTCTTCCTTGGTGTTATGGCGGTGTTACCACTCTTGGTACAGTCTGCGACAGGTATGCAACAAATTGCCATTGGAGGTACATCACTACTTATTGCCGTGTCTGTAGTACTTGATATGATCAAGAAAATAGATGCGCAAATCTCGATGAGAGAGTACTAAAAACTGCATCACAGAAAAAAGCCGCATTGCGGCTTTTTTCTGTGATGCAGTTTTTAGTAGAATACAGAATCTAGAATATGGAATATAGGAACCCCCCAGTGCCTTTCAGGCGCTGGGGGGATGCGAGTCTCAATAAAAACAGTAAATACCTAGGATAACACTACCCAAAGTGGGAAGAAGAGGCTAACACCCTTAACCAGCCAATCGACTTCAGCGAAGAAGGTACGAAAGCCTAAACTCAAGCCAATCAACCAAAAACCTGCCGCGCAACTTGTTGCGCGGCTTTCTCTTTCCATTTTCACAGTACAGACATTTCCTGTATACTGTTAGCATGAATACACCACATACATTTATATTCATCGGTCGCTCAGGCTCTGGCAAGGGGACACAAGCCGAACTCCTCAAAGCATATTTAGAAGCACAGGGTACTCACAAGGTGAGTTATATACAAACAGGGCAACGCTTTCGAGACTTTATAGCACAAGAGACTTTTACTAGTAACCTTTCAAAGGAAATTATTGCAAATGGTGAACTGATGCCAGAGTTTTTGGGTGTGTGGGTATGGTCTTCAATATTCGTTGAGAATATGAAAGGTGACGAGCATTTGATACTCGACGGTATGCCTCGTCGTTTACGCGAAGCTCAGATACTTGATTCTGCGATGGAGTTTTATAATCGAGATATGCCACTAGTGATAAACGTACACATTTCAAAAGAAGAAGCACACAAAAGATTGATTGCTCGAGGTAGAGCAGATGACGTACCAGAAGAAATAGAACGCAGACTTGCATGGTTCGATACAGACGTTGCTCCAGTACTTGAATACTATCAGCGTGATAGAAGATACAACTACATCACAGTCGATGGAGAGCAATCAATTGAAACAATACACCAAGCAATCATATTAAAAATATCAGAATTATATGGCAATCACAATTAAAACACCAGAAGAAATAGAAATACTACGCGAATGCGGACGCAGACTTGCCGAGTCTATCGAGATGACTGGTAGACTTATTCGCCCAGGTATTACCACAGGTGAACTCGATGCCTATTTTGAAAAAACAGTACGTGACCGAGGCGATATACCAGCTTTCAAGAATTACAAACCAGCAGGTGCACGTACTGCGTACCCCGCTAGTGTATGTATTTCGGTCAATGAAGAAGTCGTGCATGGCATACCAGGGGGTAGAGTGCTTGTAGAGGGTGATATAGTAACGCTCGACGGGGGTATCACGCATCGTGGGCTTATCACTGATCACGCACGCACCTTCCCAGTTGGCAAGATTTCGGCAGCAGACGCGAAGCTTCTTGAGACAACAGAGCGAGCGCTGTATGTGGGTATCGACGCAGCAAAGGGGACCGCTATTGTCAATGCAATTGGGCGTGCCATTGAGAAATTCGTTGCAGGTCGTTATGGCATAGTCGAAGACTTGGCAGGGCATGGCGTTGGCTACAAAGTACACGAAGATCCGTATGTGCCAAACTATGATATGGGAGGCAAGGCTATACCACTGCGCGCAGGTATGGTTATTGCTATCGAGCCCATGCTCTGTCACGGTACACATGAAGTAAAGCTACTGAAAGATGGGTACACATTTGTCTCGCGTGATGGCAAACGTAGCGCCCACTTTGAGCATACTGTTGTCATCACCAAAGGCGCACCGGAGATATTGACGGAATACGTGAGTACCTAATACAAAAATACGGAGATCGGATCTCCGTATTTTTGTATTATTTACTCAGAATATTGAATATGGAATTTAGAATATAAAACACACAAATAAATGTTGTACATATTGACAAATAGAGTAATATAGTATATCTTTATATTCAGATGGGGAACTGCACTTTCGCAAACACGACCCCGATGGAGAATTCACAATGGCAGTAGTAACACGTTTAGTGCAAAAAGAAAAAGTAATTCCGGCGGTGCCAGCTATTCCCAGGCAAATCATCCCAGCCGTTTTTGAAACGGTGATTATTGTCAAAAAAGAAGATGAGAAAGAGCTCCTTAAAAGTCAGTATATGCCTATTAAGTTATGGGCATTATTGCTTGGTTCTCCAATTTTCTTGCTGATTTTTTTGCTTGCATTTGCGGTCTTTATCCCATATAGCCTGATAGGCTCAACTTTGATATCTGCTGATATGTTTAATGCACTACTGGTAGTTTATACTGTATGTGCATGGTCTGCTCTTCTCCTTTGGTTAGGTTTAGCCTATGTTAGGGCTAAATCAAGGTTGGATATCGCAAAAAACATCTTAGTCATGAATGGCTGGGACGGCGAAGGGCCGACTCCCAAATGGGAAGTTGAAAAAACAGAACCCGTGATTAAGCAAGAAGCCTCAGACCCTAGAGAAGGATGGCATAGGGAAGGATTGTCACCAGATGGGTTTTCTGATTTAGGTGAAGGCAATCAACTTTAATTCTAAACAAGAACTATTTCTTTAAGCTCGCGCGAATGCGGGCTTTTTTGTGTACCCGTACCAAAATACTCACCCAACCCACACTTTGAACAAACACTACCGAAACAAGATTTCATTTCGATATATCTGTATTCTAAAACCCTCTCATAATATATCTCTCAAAAGGCTCCTCGGAAGGCGATTATAGCCTGAGAGGGAAGAAAAAAAGTGTCTCACTCATTTTTCAATAAAAAATAGCGTGAGACACTTTTTATTCTGGTCTTTTGAAGATATATTTCAAAAACAAAAAAGAAATAGATATGGAATTCTATCGCTAGACTCTAACCTCTAAACTCCCTAAACTACTACTTCGTAGTGGTCGGGCGAACATTTGTAGTCAACTGTTTTAGCCTGTATACTATACTCATGAAAGCATATGCACAAGTCAGAGGTTCTCGTACAGAAAGTGGCTCTGTAGCTTCGCTGCAAAGTACGCAGCAAGGAAAGCAAACGACAAGCACTCAAAATCAGAAGCCAGCAGATGCTGGGCCATTATTATTTATATTTTTTATTGTATTTGCATTGTACGCTATGGTCTCTGCAATGCTGGTCTATCATTGGAATCGTTTTGGTAAAAATGACAAGCGTATACAGTTCGGTCAGCTTGTCTATTTTGTCATTACATTGCTTTTATTAGTAATAGCACTCTTTTCTATTTTATAATTATATGCCATTTGAACTTCAACCAAACGAAATAGTATTGGCAACATTACGCAAACATTGGCTCTTGTTTGTGATTGAGATTTTCGGACTCTTTGTATTATTCTGGGTTCCGATCATACTCAGTACACTGCCTATCTTTCCTATACTGTCAGAGTCAGTTGCGACATTTCTAGGTGCATTGTGGATGCTCCTTATCTGTATGAAGGGATTTATTTCTTGGACTACTTACTATCTCGATGTGTGGGTGATAACAAATATACGACTTGTCGACATTGAACAAGAGTCATTGTTTAATAGAAAATCATCAACTCTTGAACTCGACAATATTGAAGATATTACAGTACATATCAATGGCTTTTTCGAAAGTATTATTGGTTATGGTAAACTATCTGTACAAACAGCAGGTAATATACCAGAGTTTCTGATCAACAACATACCCGATCCAGAAGCTGCAAAACAGATCATCTATGGTGCTCAACATAGCTTAAAAAAGAGGGAAGAGAGAGTTGAAAGAGCAGAATCTCAATTAGATTTAGAATAAGTATATGTCAGTAGAACATTTTGCACAGACAACACAAGAACCATTTAAAACTCCCGAAGAAGAGATTGCATATTTGCGTGCCCAAATCAAAGAAAAAGAAGCACATTTAGAAAATAAAAATACATATCAAGATAGAGCTGAAACAATAAAAGAAGTTGTTGCAGAATACAGTAAAAAAGAAGCATTTCAAATACTACATCAGTCACATCCGTATATTGCAGAAGTAGAAGCGGGTATCAGCTTACCCCTACGTCCCGAAAAAGATGACGACAAAATGGCTGAACTGCTCGGTATTATGGCAGAAGGCGGTGTCAAAAAGGCACTCACAGTGCTTGCTGCAATGCAGAATCCACACCTTGAAGATGATTTTCATAGATTCCTTGTACAGTACTTGGTTGCAGGACTCGCAGTGAATGATTTGTCAAAAGACAAAGAGTTTTTCAAGAGTATTAATATGATTTTGTACGAAGTTGTACTGCCAGAGAATGAAGGAGAAAAAGAAAAAAGTTTCAAAGAAGAAGCTGCATTGATGGAGCAACTTTACGCATCACTCTCCTCGTTTGCAGAAGGCAAGAACAACGAGGCTCGTAACTATTTCTCACTTGAAATAGGTCTTCCAAATGGTAGCAATGAAGTAGTATTCTATGCGTCGGTACCACGTGTATTCAAAGATATATTTGAGAAACAAATCAGCTCATTGTATCCAAAAGCAAGACTTCTTGAAAAGAAAGATGACTACAATATATTCAACGAAGACGGTGCGTCTATCGGTGTATATGCGAGGCCGAAAACAACAGCAGCACTACCTATCAAGCTATACAGTGAGTTTGAAAAAAATCCAATCACCCTCATACTCAACACATTTGATAAATTAAAACAGCATGGAGAAGGTGCAGCAATACAAGTGCTTGTGATGCCGCGTGGTGATATATATACCAAAAAGTTTGGCGAGACACTTGATAGTTTGAAGAAAGGTAAAAAATTAAAAGAGATAAGTTCTGAAAATATAGATATCAGTGGAATATCCAAGACAGCAGTTTCATTTTTTACTGGCAACAAGCCAAGCGAAGAGAAAAAGACCAGCTCATACGTCGACGAAGATGCAACAACAAAAGTAAGTGAGAAGATAGCAAGTACTATATTTGATACCAATATTCGCATTGTTGTCTCTGCCGAGAATACAGAGCGCGCACAAATGATGCGCCGCGAAATAGAAAGTGCATTCAAACAATTCGATGAACCAAAAGGCAATCATATTGTCTTTGAAGAAGTGCATACCAAAAAGAAAATAGAATTTCTGCGTGACTTTTCATATAGACGTTTTGATACAGCGCAGTCGTATCCACTCAATACAAAAGAGCTCACCAGTCTGTATCACTTCCCAAGTGGTATCGCAGACTTTGCACAACTCAAACAATCTCAAAATCAATCCGCCCCTGCTCCACTTGATTTGCCTACTGTGGGCACACTCTTGGGTATAAACAAGTATAGACATCTTGAAACTCCAGTGTATATAGGAAAAGAAGACCGTGTGCGTCACTTTTATGTAGTCGGACAAACGGGTACCGGAAAGACAAGTATACTGAAGAACATGATTATCCAAGATATCAAAGCGGGGCACGGTTGCTGCTTCATCGACCCGCACGGTAGCGACATTGACGATATACTTGCAAGTATACCCCCAGAGCGAGTAGATGACGTTATATACTTTGATCCGAGCAATACCGAACGCGTGATGGGGCTCAACATGCTTGAATTTGATCCGCGTTTTCCAGAACAGAAATCAAATGTAGTCGATGAGCTCTTTGGTATATTCAATAAGCTTTTTGATATGAAAACATCTGGCGGGCCTGCATTTGAACAGTATTTCCGTAATGCTGCTTTTACGGTAATGGCGCATCCAGAAAGTGGCAATACTCTGATGGAGATTGGACGTGTGATGAGTGACAAGAAATTCAGAGATGCCAAACTAGAACATGTCACCAACCCACTGATCAAACAGTTCTGGGCAAATGCAGAGAAGACTACAGGTGAAGCAGGACTATCTAACTTCGTGCCATATATCACTAACAAGTTCGACGTGTTCTTGTCGAATGACTATATGCGTCCGATTGTCACACAAGAAAAGTCGTCGTTTAATTTTCGCGATATTATGGATGGCAAGAAAATATTCCTTGCCAACCTCGCCAAGGGTAGACTTGGCGATATCAACTCATCCCTGCTCGGACTTATCATAGTAGGCAAGATCACTATGGCTGCGCTTTCGCGTGTAGATGCTGCGGCAGACAAGCGACCAGATTTCTATCTTTATATTGATGAGTTTCAAAACTTTACTACACCAAGTATCACTACTATTTTGTCTGAAGCGAGAAAATATCGCTTGTCGCTCAATATTGCTCATCAATACATAGGACAATTGCCAGATGATATCAAAGGTGCCATATTCGGAAATGTCGGTTCTATGGCAGTCTTCCGAGTTGGTGTCGAAGATGCTGAGTTTCTGTCTAAGTATTTCAATCCACCATTCACCGCTCACGATATAGTCAAACTTGAAAACTTTAATGCATATATCAAAATGCTCTCAGGCGGCAATCCACAAAAGCCATTCAATATAGCTACTGTATCACCAGAAAAAGGGGATAGTAGTATGGCACAAGGACTCAAAGACCTATCCGCACTCAAATTCGGTAGACCTCGCGCGGAATTAGAGGCTGCTTTACTTAAAAAGTACGATATGTTGTAGTTCTTTCGAAATATACTATTTTTTGATATACTATACTTATTATAGAATAATACACAACACATAATGCATATGCACCCACGAAAAGAAAGAACATTAGTACTCCTCAAACCAGACGCATTACAACGGTCACTTATCGGAGAAATCCTCGGACGTTTCGAAAGAGTCGGACTGAAAATAGTTGCTATGAAGTTCGTACGTGCTACAACTGACCAATGTTGGGCACATTATCACAAAGAAGAAGAGTGGTTCCTACGAAAAGGCAAAGGTATCGCAGAAAATCGCGTGAGCCTTGGACTCCCTGTAGATAAGCCAGAGATAGAATACGGACGAGATATTATCAAAGCGGTTGTAGAATTCATGACCGCAGCACCGATAGTAGCCCTCGTTCTTGAAGGAAATCAGTCTGTAGCTGTGGTGAAGAAACTTGTCGGCGGTACCGAACCAACAACATCTGACGTTGGTACTATACGTGGTGACTATACACTCGATTCATATTATCTGTGTGATGTAGACGGTTCACGTGGTATGCGCAACCTTGTACACTGCACAGATGGTGATCAAGCAGAAGCACAGCGTGAGATAGACATTTGGTTCAAGCCAGAAGAACTCCTTGAATATCGTTTAGTTCAAGACACTATCTTATATGATGTGAACCTCGATGGCTTGATGGAATAATATGCAAAAACAAAAAGAATCATTGATAGATAATATAGGTAAGTTGCTATACTTTGCGAGAGGCACTATGGCTATATTCTATATCGGGCTCGTATGGATTATATTTGTACTGATATATAAGTTTGTATTCATTACTGTTGACCTCACATACACAACCCTAGCGTCACAAATAGACAAGACTGGACTTATGATCAAAGTACTCGAAGTAGTAGATCTTGTCATGGTTAGCCAGCTTGTTTGGGTAGTGGCACTTGCTGGTTTTAGTTTATTTGTATCGTCTGAGTATTTTGATTCAAATGAAAAGAAAAAACCAGAATGGCTTGATCATGTAGACACATATAGTCTCAAATTAAAGCTTGCATTCTCTATCATTTCTATTTCGGGTGTGCATGCACTGCGGGTCTATTTGGAGAATGCTGCAGTCACAAAAGAGGTGATATATGCAGCATTGGTGCATCTTGTTTTTGTACTCTCAGCCATTGGCATTGCTATTTCAATGCGAATGGTGAGACAAAAGGAGCAATAACTCTTTGGACAGAATATATATAAACTGCTATACTTATACATAGGGTTATGTACATATTATTCTGATTAACTATTATCCAGGGAGTTCGATTGTGACTAGCGCGCGTGCGCGTTGGCTCAGAACACCCATCTTGTTATACACGAAAGGGTAATATACTACATAACTCTACATAAAAAACGCTCACCGAGCGTTTTTTATGTTGGCAGCGATTGTTCTAATGGGGGAACTAAAAACTATCAACTCAAAACGACCCATGCTATACTATAAATATGTCCAAAAAACTTACCATTCATTTTGCACTCGGAGCTCGAACTGTGACAGGCTCCAATTTTCTCATTAGTAGTAACAATAGAAAAATATTAGTCGACTGCGGACTTCTCCAAGGAGAGAAAATGGCAGACGAGATAAACGCTGAAGATTTTCCTTATAATCCAGGAGAGGTAGATGCACTCTTTGTGACACATGCTCATATGGATCACGTAGGACGCATTCCAAAGCTCGTACGCGACGGTTTCAAGGGTCCAATATATTCAACGAACGCTACCAAGGATCTCGCAGCGCTCATGCTCGATGACGCACTGCATCTACTCACTCATGAAGCAGAGAGAGAACAAACAGAACCCTTATACGAATTAGCAGATGTGAAACACACAATGGCGATGTGGCATGGATTTGAATATCACAAACCAATACACATAGACAAAGATACCGAAGAAGAAATACAAGTTATACTACGTGACGCTGGACATGTGCTCGGCTCTTCGATGATAGAAATAACCTACAATGGAAAGAAGGTAGTGTTCACTGGTGATCTAGGAAATAGTCCGGCACCGATATTGCGTGACACAGAAGTATTGTCCGACATAGACTACTTGATTATGGAAAGTGTGTATGGAGACAGGAATCACGAATCACATGCGGAGCGCGACGAGAAGCTACGACGCATCATTACCGAGTCAGTAGAGCGTGGGGGTACCCTCATCATACCTGCTTTTTCACTTGAACGTACTCAGGATTTACTCTTTGAAATCAACACCATGGTAGAGAAGAAATTAATACCTCGAGTACCAATATATCTGGACTCGCCACTAGCTATCAAAATCACTGAGGTATACAAAAAGTATGAGTATCTTTTTAACCACGATACACAATCGATTATCAAAAGCGGTGATGATATATTCAAATTTCCAGGACTTATCATGACGCCCGAGACCGAAGAGTCCAAAGCAATCAATTACACACAAGGCCCCAAAATAGTAATGGCGGGTAGTGGTATGATGAATGGTGGTCGCATTATACATCATGCTAGAAATTATCTTGGTGACGAGAAAAATACTATATTGTTGGTGGGCTATCAAGCTATTGGTACACCAGGGAGATTTATCGATGAGGGTGCGAGCCAAGTCAGTCTGTTCGGTGTTACTGTACCGATTAAAGCAAAAGTAGAAAAGATTTTTGGCTACTCTGCTCACAAAGACTCAGACCATTTGGCACAAATGGTAGAAAATATAGCAAGCTCAGTCAAGCACGTCTATGTCGTGCTCGGTGAACCCAAAGCTTCTTTTTTCCTTGCTCAGAAAATAAGCGATCACTATGGTGTACAAGTGAGTGTACCAGAGAAAGGCGAGAGTGTGGAGCTTGATATGGGGTAGGCGATTTAGTGAAATCGCATCGACAAGACGTCAACCAAGCGTCGATAATAGAGAATATTGAATATAGAATTTTGAATTAAGAAGTATAGATATGAATTTCAACAAAGCACCAGAACTAATACCACAACAGGAGTCACACACAGAAGAACCGAGCTTATTGCAAAAAATGGGTGAATTATCTCCTCAAATAGTGAGTTTCTTGGCAGTACTGAGTGCATCAAATGCAGCATTCGCTGCTGACCTCGAAGCCAATACAGTACAACAAAGAGTACAAAATGCGCTAGTTTCAACTGAGAGTAATATAGATACAAGATTAGAAATATCCACAGAAGTAGATTCTGTAACAAGAGAACGCTTCGGTGTTTCAATCTATGACGTTTGTGAGCAAACGGGATGTGGTGTAAATGTGGTTCGGCCAAGTACAAACGGTAAATACATAATACACATGGGGCAATCTCACGAAAGACCACCATCTGAAGTGCTTACGGGAGGATTCGAATATAAAATTTTAGAATCACAAGAAATTATTTATAATACATTGCTAGCGCTTAATAATCCAACAGTTATTGAAGAGGGTTTTACTAATGCGGATGATCGAGTGATACCAAAAACAATCGAAGAAGCAAGAGGTGAGTTATTTGTAAGAGAACAAATAATAAATTCTCAAAAGTTCGGAGTAAAGGAATTTCAAAATTATATTATACATCGATTTAATCTCACCGAAGAACCATTAATGGATACAACATATACATTGCCAGAAGATATGCAGACTCTGTTAAGCTTAACAGAACAAGCTTCGCAGCAAGAACTCAATTCCATCAATGATTCAAATGTTAGCCGCATAATAAACAGACTCTCACTGCGTATAGAAGATGGTGAGGTCAAAAAAAACGAACAAAATAAGTTTACATACAAGCTTCCATTTAGTGACAATATTGATCAATCAACTTTGTTTGCGATTGGTGCAATATATAAGTTACAAATAGACGGAAAACAAATGACTGTCCTTCCTGGTGAAACAGATGAACTAAATGATGCAGCCAGCAGCGCACTAGCTAGAGGGGACAGTATGGGTTTTGAAAATGCGCAAGAAGCTAGGGATAATTATGCTGTAGCAGCAGCAGTAAAAACAGGGGACAGTGCAACAATTATAGTGTATGGTTCAAATCACAAATTAAATAATAATTTAGAACAAAATAGCGCTTCTGGCTATGGTGTTATAGAAATACAAACAAACATTCAGTCAAGAATAGTTATACTAGACCAAAACGGTGTTGAGCTAGGAACCGTAGAAGAGAAATAACATAAAACCACTCTTTCGAGTGGTTTTATGTTAAGTAGAGTTATTTTACTTTTGAAATGATGCGAGCGAACGTTTCAGGACGGGCGTGAGCAATCTCCGAAAGCATTTTTCTGTTGAGTAGTATACCACTCTTGTTGAGTTTATCTTGGAAAGTAGAGAATGTACTGTCAGCAGCTCGTAGAGCAGCATTGAGTCTCACTGTCCAAAGTCTACGGAAGTCATTTTTCTTGTCTCGTCTGTGTGCAAAGGCATATGCTCCTGCATGACGAAGTGCATCTTTGGCACCTTTGACTGTTTTACTACGTGCAAAACGATACCCTTTTGCATCTTCGAGAATATTTCTTCTTTTTTTATTGGCTAGTAAGCCTCCTTTTACTCTTGTCATAAATATATATTAAAAT
>JBDLSO010000013.1:0-12607 GCA_039799445.1 Candidatus Parcubacteria bacterium
ATAGACAAACAAATCAAAGATCTCTCTGGTGGACAAATGGCTCGCTTGCTTCTCGCAGGTGCACTCATACAAAATCCAGATATATTGCTACTCGATGAGCCGACAAATAACTTAGACAAAAAAGGAATTGAACATCTCACAAATTTCCTCATAGACTACAAAAAAACTGTACTTGTCATTTCCCACGACGCAGAGTTTCTAAACGCATTTACCGATGGTATTTTTTATCTTGATATCTTTACTCAAAAACTAGACCAATACGTTGGCAATTACAAAAAAGCAGTCGAAGAAGTAAAACTCAAAATCGAGAAAGACCGAGCCAAAAATGCTCAGATAAAAAAGGAGATACAAGAGAAAAAAGATAAGGTCAATTACTTTGCCCTCAAGGGAGGAAAAATGCGTAAGCTTGCAAGTAAGCTCCGCGATGAAATAGAAGAAAGTGAAGACGATATGGTCGATATGCGTAAAGAAGACAAGACCATACGAAATTTTATTATTCCAGCGCAAGAAAATGTTGTCGGGGCTGTTGCTGTTATCGACAGTATAGAGATAATGAAAGAAGGCAAACGTGTCAGCAGACCTGTGAACCTGACTCTCAAAAAGAAAAGTCGAATACTCCTTTCTGGACCAAATGGTATTGGGAAGTCTACACTACTCGAACGACTCGCCAAAGGCACAGAAGCAGGCTGCAAGATAAGTGAAGGTATTGTGGTGAGTTATTACAGGCAAGACTTCACCCACCTAGACTTCGACGAGACTCCTTATCAACATCTTTCAAAAATATTTAAGCGTCTCGATGAGCACAAAGTACGCTCTGTAGCGTCTTCATTCCTCATTACGAGCGATATCATCAATACACCGATTGGACGCCTCTCCGAGGGTCAGAAGGCACTTGTAGCCTATGCCCGAGTAGTGTTAGAGCAGCCAGGACTACTCATCATGGACGAGCCTACGAACCATATCAACTTCCGCCACCTCCCTGTCATCGCCAAGGCATTGCATGAGTATCAAGGTGCGCTGATACTCATCTCCCACGTTCATGAATTTGTAAAACAAATCAAAGTAGATGAAGAGATAAAATTGGAGAAGATATAAAATAATACCGACGTTGCAAACGTCGGTATTATTTTATATACTCCAATTGGGAGGACAAACTAATGTCTCAAAAAACCGCAAAACTTCGTAGTCCTGCGAGTGAGAGAAAATATCCGTCAGGGTATTTATCTGAGTTAAAGAGTCGTGTCGCATTCTTTGATGTAGTCAAACGAATCGCCAAGCTTGAGCAAGCACGCGGTGAATCAAAAACGTGGAAAGCAAGGTGCTTATTCCATAATGAGGCAACACCCTCAATGTGTTTCAACTATAATTCTGTTGGAATAACGAGGGTGCATTGTTTCGGGTGTGGAGTGCATTACAATGATCCAATTACTTTTCTAGCTGATGTGCTCCTTCAACAAGCACACAACAAATATCCGGACAGATTTCCAGAGAGAACGTATGGATATAGATTCCCATACTGGCAATCTCAAGCAATATTGTACTTGGCCAAAATGTATAAATTCTGGCCGAATCAATACAAAAGAAAAAACAAATTAGGGAGGCTAGCATAATGATGCCAGCCTCCCATTTTTACCTCAACAGTGCTAGGCTATCCCTAATCCTGTATTTTCTATCTGATTAGCCGTTTTTTAGAGCTGAGGATTTATGGCTCGTACTAGAACGGTTAGTCCGGGAAGACCCATGTCTTTAACTTGCCCTACTCCAGATTTTGTAACTATATCATATATTAATATGATACTACAACTACCCAGACTCCAAGTATTCAAATATTTTATTTTGGAGTATACTATACACAGACTGCTCCCCTATTTATTATTAAATGTATATAACATTATGAAAAATTGTCTTGTGTGCAAAAATGAAGATTGTGCGTGTTACAAAGATCTTGGAATACTACTCATCAGACTTGTACTTGGTGCAGTGTTTATCTATCATGGCTGGGCAAAGGTTGGTAATATAGACGGTACACTTGCATTCTTTACTCAAATTGGACTAGGAAATCTCACACTGGTATACCTCGCAGCCTATGGAGAACTGATTGGCGGTATACTTCTTGTGCTTGGACTTTGGACTAGATATGTGACTCCAGTACTTGTAATTATCATGGCGGTTGCTATACAAACCGTACACCTGAAAGCTGGATTCAATATCATGCAAGGTGGCTACGAATATGCACTTACATTGCTTGTCGTATCAGCTGGACTTGGTATGATAGGAGCAGGTAAATACAGCGTTGACGCAAACATGGGTAAAAAAATCTCAGGCAAGAAATAGATATATCAAAATCAAAAATAAAAGCCCCAAATGGGGCTTTTATTTTTGATTCTTGTCTGAAATCTATATTTTCCCTGCTATCAAGTCTTTTTCAAATGCTATAATTCCCTCTACATTTTGCTCATACTGACTAATATCTGGAAAATCTAGATTAACAATTTTGGTATATACTGCAATAAGTAGTTTCTTGAAATCGTCTATTTCTTCATATGTCAATTCACTAAAGTCTATACTCGTCTCCTGTATTGTATCACTATCGATAAATGAAAGAGTTCCTTCTATTATATTTTTATTTCTATATTCTCTACTTTCTTCGAGTAATATCTTGTACATCAAAAGCTGTTGTTTATAATTATGTTTCTTAATATTTTCATAGTCATCATTTTTACTTTTTTTGTATTCAAAATCAGTGAACGAATTACCTGACTTGATATCTATCACTTGAATTCCGTTCTCTCCCTCATATATTCTGTCTATTTTACCAGTAAGTAATACTCCGCCCAGAGTTACTCCTTGGTGTTTGAAATCGACTTCTGTTTTACACTTTTCTGCCTCTACTCGAATTCTCTCTTTTTGCGATTCGTAAAAATGTGTTAATTTCTCACATCCTTTTTTTAGCAAATTACTTTCATCGCTTTCAAGCAATCTGCTTTTACGTATCTCATTCTCGAATACTGCTATTGTTTCAGACAAGCTCGGCAAGCTTCCATTTTTCTTGGTGAGAACATATAACATTTCTACTGCTCTATGCATAGCAGAACCGTATACAGAGCTTGATGATTTGCTTTGTGGAAAGCGTAGTAGATTTTGCTCCAAAAATAGTTTTGGACCACCTTTGGTTACGTTGAGAAAATTACTCAGATGTGTCGGTGAGAGCATATAATTTTCTAATACTTTTTTGAGTAGTGCTTCTTCACTTCGGGCAAAGGGTGGTATAGAGTATACAGAGAGTCCATTTATAAGACTATCATTTTGTATTACTGCTTCTGCTTGTACTAATGCTCCTTCGGCTTGTGAATCAGCGATAAATGACACCACAGGACTCGAATGTGACAAATATATAGTATGTTTGGCACGTGTAAGAGCTACAAAGAATAAACGTAGAAAATCGTCATAGGTATCGGCTTTTCTATCATATGGCATATTTTTTGGCAGCAGTAATTTATTACTTTTCTTACTTTTTGTCCATCTACTATTCTCAGCTCCGATTACAAATACATATTCAAACTCGAGCCCTTTGGCTTTGTGTGCTGTCATTATATTGATAGCGGCAGTGTTCCCCGCAAACGCAGTTTTGTTGAGTAATGCGATGTTGTATTCTTTGTGTAGTGAGACAAATTGTGACAAATCCTGCACCAATAATTTCTCTCCTTTTTTGTACTCACGCAGTGCATATATGAACACTCGCAAAGATGAGAGAAAATGTACATAACTAGCAATATCCCCGTGCAATACCTCTTCTCCAAAATACACTTGTTTATATTTTGAAACAAAAGTACTCTTGAGCTTTGGTATTGAATCATGGTAGTACTCATCTTCGTTCTCATTTGATGCTAGTACTATTTCTCTGCTACCGATGATCAGGTCTAGTATTATTTCAAGCGGTGTTGTTTTTGCAAGTATTCCAAGCTCTATAAAATACTGTGCTAGTTCTCGTATATATACTATATCTGACTCTAGCATTATACTCAGCCACTCTCTCCTCTCTGTATATGCTTTGTTTGAAATCTGCCAAATCGCTATTCTCTCTATTCCTAGAAATTCAAATGAAAGTATTTTTGAAAGTAATTCGTCATTTGAGGCAATATCTTTGTTGCCTACTGTTTCGAGAAATGCACATATAGTAATCAGTTCCTCAATATGTTTTTGATCAAAGACGCTTTCTTTGCGTTCGTAGTTGTATGGCACACCAGCAAAGTCAAGATACGGCAACAGTTCTTGCAGTTCACTGTGATTGCGCGATATAACTGCAATCTCTTCGGGAGTAACTCCAGTCTCTATTGTCTTTCGTATTGTATCTGCGACAAAAAGCAGTTCTTGTTCTTTTGCACCAAATGAATTGACATATATTTCTCCTTCTTTGAGTTCTGTATTTTGAGCAAGTAACTCTTTTACAAAGGTTTTGTCTTTTGTTGCTAGTCTATCTGTTCCTTGTGCTATGACCTTTTGAGCAAAGTCGAGTACTTTTTGTGTAGAACGATAATTGTTCGTCAGTACTATCACCTGCACATCTGTATACATTTTTCTGAAATTAAATATATTTGAAAGCTCTGCACCTTGAAATTTGTATATAGATTGATCATCATCCCCCACTACAAATACATTGGCTCTACCTTCTAAAACTTCATTACTAGTGATACTGGTTATAAGCCCCAATTGAGCATTATTTGTATCTTGAAATTCATCAACGAGAATATATTGATAGGTTTCTTCTATCTCTGCACGTAGTTCATTGTTTGTATGCAGTCTATCTCTCACATACAATATCATATCGTTAAAATCAAAATAGCCCTGTTTCCACAATGCCTCTTGATATTGGAGATATATATCAGCAACAGCAAGAAGTTTCTGTGTATACTTTTCTTCTTTGAATATGAAATCTCCATTTTCATCTTTGGCGAGCAGACTTGATTTTATTTTACCTAACTCTTTTTGCTCTCGCAGTGTTTCAATTGAGTCTGCATAGAGAGAACCTAGCTCGGTCTTTGACTCTGATAGTTTTGTTATAAGTGGCAGTATACTATCTGCTGTTACTCTTGCTGGCAAGTTAGCTTGAAGTATCGGTGTTATAATTTCGAGCTCCTTTGTATTTGTATGTATTTTATTTTTGAGTTCTTGTGGCGAAAGTCCTGCTTCTTTACAGTTTTTGATTCGCTCCTGAGTATCTCCAAAGTATGCATACCCCCGCTCTTCGTGATAGCCATATAGTGGGTGACCATATGGTAGTTTTGAAAAGATATTGCTCAATATTTCATTTTGTTTGAGGTCGGAAATCGGTTCAAAGTGATGTGCATCAAAGAAATGTTCTGGGTATTTTGAAATAATATTGGTACAAAATGAGTGAAAAGTAAATATAGGTACTAGGTGTGCTTCTTTGCCCATTATTTTGAGCAAGCGTTCGCGCATATTATTGCACGCTGACTCAGTAAATGTCAGTGCCAAAATGTGTTCTGGCCGAGCTTGCCCTATTTTGATTATGTTTGCAATTCGAAGAGCGAGTAGCTCTGTCTTTCCACTTCCAGGTCCCGCAACCACAAGCACTGGCCCCTCTATAGTATCCACAGCGAGCTTTTGTAGTGGGTTCAGTGCATTGTAACGTTTGGTAAATAATTGGTCATTTATCTGATTCATATATACAGTATAACACTAGTTGGCTAACTATTTTTCTTGAAAACAGATACGAAGACTTTGGTAACAACGCGAGCAATATCGAGTGGAATACCTAATATGATTGCAGCTTTTCTGAGTATCGGTTTCGCAAAATGTCTCACTTTTGGTTTGGTCTCATATATCATAGTGAAAAGTAGTACACCAAGTATACATGCAAATTTTTGAAATTCTGAAATATGTATATGCGTGTATATTTCTACAAGTAAGAAAACACCAATCAATCCGACAATAACATAGGCTGCCGAACTCAATCCCTTATACTTGTGTATCAAGCGTGAAATAATCGGAGTAGCAAAAAGCATAGTAATTACCCCCACACCAACTCCAAATAGTACAATCCAAATATTACTTGAGAAACTCACAGCAGAAATAACATTGTCCAAACTAAATACAATATCAGCAAGGGCTATTTGAAATATCACCCTACCGTAACTTGTGTGTTGTTTTATAATTCTTCCACTCTCATCAACTTCTTTACCAAGATGATCGATAGCGAGATACAACAAATACAGACCACCAAGTACTTTTATCCATTCATTTTGAATAATAAAGGCGACCAAGAAAAGAGCTATAACACGGAATACTGCACCAAGTAGTATACCGATACGCAGAGCCCGTTTTCTTTTTTGTTCTGGAAGATTCTCTGCGATTGTAGCATTAACAAGTGCATTATCAACAGAGAGTAATACTTCAATAATAATAAGTGAGATGACGGTGGAGAAAATAGTAGCTAACATAAGTATGTTTGTATATGGTCAGGTATAGGATACTCAGCGAATTCTGATAATAGATTTTTTTTATACACCATACGATTGAATGCTTCGGCACTGACACTTGCCCCTGTGAGTGCATTGTGCGGATGAGGCTCTTTTGGCAAGCCGACATAGAGTAATATCTCATCTAAATTAAGTACTGATGTGTGGGTTTTCTCACCACGTACTGGTATAGTGCGCCCAGCTTTTAAGTACTCTACATAAGCAGTGGTATGTAAATCTATAACACGGTGACTAAATGCGAATTCTATTCCTTCTCTCTTAAATGCTTTATTTAGAAAGACTCTATCAAATGCAACATTTTGTCCGAGCATTGTATAATTGGTTGATTCTTTGACCCAGTCTACAAAACTCTCCAATAATATCTTTTGGCTATTTTTGCTTTGATCAAGACATTGCTCTTTTGTAAATCCATTTACTCCGAGGGCAGCTGGGTCTAATTCTGCACCTTCAAACACTCTGCATTCACCATAAAAAGTTCTACTCGGATTACTCATGTCGACAGCACCGATAGAGATAATCGCGTGTAATTCCGTATCAAGCCCAGTCATTTCACAATCTATTGCAAGCATATGTATTAGGGTGTGCAGTTGGCGGCTAGGCTTTTACCGGCTTTTTCTGCAGCAGCAGCTGATGGATAATATATTCTATTTTCTAATTTTACACGATTTCCTGATTTACACCAAGTAAAATAGTATTTGGTGCCACTTTTTGAAGCAAAAATGGTTGTTTTGTTTTGAGTTGTATTTGAATTTTGATTTGGGTATATTTCATTTTCTTGCACAGCTAGCAATGTGGCAGCAACCGCAGCAGTCCTTGGTACATCAGTAAATACGACTGAGCCACTCTTTTTTTGAGTATTTTGCTCCATTGTACCAAGGCTATATGACACAATTGAAGTACATATGATACACAACGCCATAAGTAAGTCCTTGCTGGTTAGAAATAGTCCTAGTTTCTTGATTTTTTGTATGAAATCTGTTATACTCATATATACATTTAATTATATCAGACTATGTCAACTAAAAAAGCAGCCGGCTCGGCGAAGAATCTTAATACATCAAACCCTAAATATTTGGGTACGAAACTATATGCTGGACAAGCTGCAAAAGCTGGGTCTATTATCATCCGTCAACGCGGAAGTAAAATTATCCCTGGCACAAACGTTGGTGTTGGCACAGATTACACACTTTTCGCACTCAAAGAAGGAAAAGTTCGCTTTTCTCGCACTCGTAAAACACATTTCGACGGCACAACAAAAATTAAGAAAGTTGTAAACGTAGACTAAATACTGGCACAAAAAAACTAGTCGTACGACTAGTTTTTTTGTGCCAGTATGTAGTTGTTCTCTTGTTTGCACTATGCGAGGGGTACCACCTCTATTTCAAATTGTGTGTGCATAGTACCTTCGCTAATTGCAACAGTGTATACTCCGAGCTCTTTGATAGTTTTTTGTATTTTAATTGATTTTGGATTTACAGAAATGTTAAGTTCTTTTTGTATTACCCGCTTGATATCTTCTTCGTGTACTCCACCAAATAAGTTTTTTCCATTACTTACTTTTGCAGCAATGATAAACTTTTTACCTGACAGCATATCTGCAAGTGCCTTGAACTCTGCCGCTGTTTTTTGTTTGAGTCCTAGCTTATGAGTTTCTAATTGTTTTACTTTGTTCAATATTTCTGGAGTTGCAGCTACTGCAGAACCACTACTTATAAGAAAACGGGCATATCCATCAGCTACATCTTTGATTTCATTTTTTTTTGCAATTTTTGCTATATCCTTGATAAAAACTATCTTCATATTATTTCTTTGCGTTTAGTATTTGTATTGCTTTATCTAATTGCGGATCACGTTTTGCGTCTACATCTTCTTTGCTGAGTTTCACTTCGACTGCAGGATTGATACCATTATGAGTTATTGAGAATCCATTTGGTGTTAACCATTTAGCTATGGTTATCTTGATTGAGGTATCCTCGGTTACTGGAATCAATTGTTGTACTGTCCCTTTACCAAAGGTTTTCTCACCGACGAGAGTTGCCTTGCCTTGCTCGCTCAGTGCACCTGCCAATATTTCAGATGCTGACGCAGAACCACCATTTATCAGAACAACAAATTTGAAATCTTTTGGAAAAATATTATATCCATAACTTCTATATACTTTTTCTTCAGTATTTTTACGTGTCTCTCTCACAATAGGTGTACCTTCTGGCAGGAACCAGCTAGTAATACTCACCGCAGCTTCAAGATAGCCTCCTGGATTATTTCGTACGTCTATTATGAGTTTTTTACTACCTGATTTTTTGAATTTCTCTATTGCATCTTGAAAGAGCTTTGGTGAATTCTCAGCAAATGTATATATTGTTATAACATATACTCCTTTGACTATTTTAGTTTCTATAACTGGTGACACTATGCGGTCTCGTGTTACTTTAAATACGCGTGTATTTTTTTCTCCTTCTCTGATAATAGTTAACTCTACTACTGTTCCTTTTTTACCTTTAATAAGGGTAATTGCTTTTTCAATACTGAGATTCTCTGTACTCTGTGCATCAATTTTAACTATTTTGTCTCCTGGTTTCAGTCCAGCTTTTTCTGCTGGTGTATTTTTAAGCGGAGCCACAACAGTGAGTATTCCGTTTTTGATAGTCACCTCCATTCCAACACCATCGAACTCACCACGCACCACGTCGTTGAATGATTTGGTCTCACTTGGATCAAAAAACGTTGTATATGGATCACCGTATGATGCGGTGAGTCCTTTGATAGCACCCCAGACTCTATCTTGTTCAGTAACAGACACTGTAGTAGTAGCGGTACTTGTTGCAATCACCCCCTTGCTTGTATCTTCATAATTATCTTGTAGTAGTTTCCACGCCTTCCAAAAAGGTCCGAAGTCAGTATCACCAGTTTGAAAATCTGGAGCTACATTTTTGACAGCGTATACATGTTGTGCTGCTGGAACAAAAAGTTGTCCAACAAATACCCCACAGACAAAAAGTGTGGAAGAGATTACAAATGACTTAAAATATAATACTTTGGATTTTTTCATATAGTACTAGTATCTCACAAGTCGATTCACCAAACAAGTGGGGTCAATTCCCTATTTACTTCAAACATATAGAAATCTGTTGAGCTCTGTGCTACTATATAATTATGCTTGCAAAAAGAACTCACAAAGATCTTGTTTGGGTAGACCTCAACAGACCAACATACGCAGAGGTTGAATCACTTATCTCTGAATTTAATTTACACCCCATTGTGGCTGAGTCATTACTTGAGCCAACATTACACCCAAAAGTAGAAGAATACAAGGACATGCTGTACTTGGTGATGCATTTCCCAACAATGAACACTAGTCGTTTTGGAAGCGATCAACAAGAGATTGACTTTGTTATAGGAAAAAACTTCCTGATCACAGCTCATTACGAATTAACTGATCCTTTGCATAACTTTGCAAAACAGTTTGAAGTCAATACAATAGTAGAAAGCAATGCTATGGGTGAACACCCTGGGTTTCTTTTCTATTACCTAATGAAAAATCTGTACAATGATATGCGTATAGAATTACAATCTCTACGCAGTCATACCAAATCAATCGAAGATATTATTTTCAGTGGCAATAATGGACAAATAGTGGAAGACTTATCGGAAATATCACACAAAATACTAGACTTCCGCGAAGCTACTCGATTCCACAAAAGCATATTGGTTTCTTTTGAAGCAGCTAGTGAAAAAATGTTTGGCTCGTCTTTTGCTTCATATGCAGATACACTCACTAGTGAGTATTACAAGCTGTGGGAAATACTCGAGAATTTGCGAGAGACTATTGTCGAGCTCAAAAAGACCAATGACTCACTACTCGCTTATAAAACTAACGAAGCAATTCGATTCCTAACACTGTTTACGTTTATTGCGCTCCCACTGCAAATTATTCCAGATATCTTTACCACATCAGTATTTGTCGAAGGTAGATACGATAGTCATATCATTCATTTTGTAAGTCTTGCTATAGCGCTAGTACTCTTCTTCTACTTTAAGTTTAGAAAGTGGATATAACTCATGCTATGTCACTCACCATTTACAACACAATATCAAAGAAAAAAGAGACTTTTACTTCACTTTTACCAAATAAAGTAAAAATATATCATTGCGGCCCTACTGTCTACTGGGTACAACATATCGGCAATATGCGTGCGGTATATTTCGCTGATATAGTAAGACGTACACTAAACTATATTGGCTATGAGGTTATACTTGTAAGAAATTTCACAGATGTTGGACACCTAACTGGCGACAATATAGGAGATGCTGACACAGGCGTAGATAGAATGCAAAAAGCCGCAGAGAGAGAGCAGAGTACACCTGAACAAATAGCACAGAAATATATTGATATTTACAATACAGATATTCGTTTACTGAACACTTTACCTCCGACTTTTACGCCACATGCAACTGAACATATTGCAGATATGATACAAATGGTAGAAACACTTCTAGATAAAGGCTTTGCATATGTGACACCTGAGGCAATATATTTTGATACAAGTCGTGTCAAAGACTACACTAAACTCTCTCACCAGAAAATTGACTCGCAACGTAACGGTAGTGGTCATGGTGACATCACAAATACAAGCAAAAAAAATGCTACTGATTTTAGTCTGTGGTTTTTTGCGACAGGAGCACATACAAATGCATTGCAGATTTGGAAAAGCCCTTTTGTTTCACCACTGGTCAAAGATGGAATCGGATTCCCCGGCTGGCACATTGAATGTAGTGCGATGAGTAGACATTTCTTGGGTGATACACTTGATATGCATTTAGGTGGTATAGAACATATTCCTATACATCATACAAACGAAATTGCACAATCAGAATCTGCAAATGATACCGAATATGTCAAATATTGGCTACACAATGAGCACCTTCTTGTTGACGGTGAGAAAATGTCAAAATCAACAGGAACATCATATACATTGGATGATATTACAGCCAAAGGATATGACCCGCTTGTTCTGAGATATTTCTTTTTGCAAGCACACTATAGGTCGAAACAAAACTTTACATGGGAGGCGCTCACTGCTAGCTCGGTCGCTTATAAAAAGATTTTACTTTTTATGCAAAGCGATACTGTATTTGGAACGGTGTCCGAGGAGTACAAATCAAAGTTTACCGAGGCAATTTGTGATGACTTCAATACAGCGGCGGCTCTCGCTGTAGTACATGAGTTACTAAAGAGTACTCAGGTGTCAGATAGTGATAAAAAAGCTACAATAAGAGACTTTGATATAGTATTAGGGCTCGGGTTCCCCACAGTGGTGACCCAAATAGAAATACCAGCTATTGTCAAAGACCTCGCAGAAAAAAGAGTGGTTGCAAAATCACAAAAAGATTGGGAACTGGCGGATAGAATAAGAGCAGAGATTCTAGAACTGGGATATATACTTACGGACACTGAAAAAGGTTATCATATAACGCTCAAATAGATTTTTCTGTTATCCACTTTTTCCCCAGAATACACAGAAAAGCATATTAAGACACCATATTTTGTATTGGTACAAGAGCGGGTTCGCATGATAGTATTTATACATGGAAAAGAAACAAACACTTGGTGGTCGTATTCCCCCACAAGACTTGGATGCTGAGAAAGCATTACTTGGTTCTATCATGTTGTCACCAGAAAGTGTGCATGATATTTCTGAGATAGTGAGCAGGGACTCATTTTATTCTGAAAAGCATCGATTGCTCTATGAAAACATGCTTGAGCTTGCCCAAAGGCGTGAACCAATTGATATAGTGTCTGTGACACATAAACTCAAAGAGAAAAAAATATTTGATTCTATCGGTGGCAGTATCTATTTGTCCGAACTTTTGAACTCTGTTCCCTCTTCTGCCAATATTGCATATTATGGTCAGATAATACGAAAAAAGCAGATATTGCGTAATCTTATTTCTGCATCAAATGAAATCTCGGAGCTTGGTTATAGCGAGCAAGAAGAGCTCGCTGATACACTTGAAAACGCTGAGAAAAAAATATATTCAATTACAAGTGTCACCAACGGAAATCAAAAATTTACTTCAATTAAAGATACTCTTGATGAGGCATGGAG
>JBDLSO010000014.1:0-12341 GCA_039799445.1 Candidatus Parcubacteria bacterium
GTGTATGTATATTCTTAATTCTATATTCCTCTCATCATATTTTTGCTCTATACTGCAATGCTTCAAGTATGTGTTTTGTATCCACAGCACTGTCCCCTTCGACGTCCGCGATAGTACGTGCAAGCTTTATTATTTTGAAATAACTACGTGGCGATATATTAAGTGAGCTTGCTGCAGTATCAAGTACTTTACGTGTTTCTTTTGAAAGAGGTATCAAATCTTGTACTTCTTTTGAGCTGAGCTCCGAGTTGGTATTTCGTTTTCGTGTGAGTCCCCCATACCGACTAGCTTGTATATTGCGTACAGTAGAGACTATCTGTTTATAGGCATCTGTACCACTTCCACCACCCGCACTCGTATGTAATGTCTCATATGGAACCTGTGTCACTTCTACCCACATATCAATACGATCCATAATTGGCCCCGAAAGTTTACGACGATAGCGTTCGACATCGTGTCCAGCACAGATACATCTAAGTGTCTTGCTACCAAAATTGCCGCACGGACATGGATTCAGTGCCGCAACCAATATAAACGTTGCGGGGAATGTAGCACGACCTTTGGCGCGTGATACTGATATATACCCTTCTTCTAGCGGCTCACGCAAAGATTCAAGTACACGCTTATCGAATTCAGGAAATTCGTCCAAGAAAAGTACACCACGATGAGCCAGTGTTATCTCCCCTGGTTTTGGTGTTGCACCACCACCAACTATCGCAACATGCGACGAAGTGTGATGCGGACTACGAAATGGTGGTGCAGATGTTATATCTTTTGTAAGTAAACCACTCAC
The DNA here is from genome assembly GCA_039799445.1 of Candidatus Parcubacteria bacterium. GTDB lineage: Bacteria > Patescibacteriota > Minisyncoccia > Phycocordibacterales > UBA5272 > JBDLSO01. The sequence continues at coordinate 794 of JBDLSO010000014.1, forward strand.
TGAATGTATACTAGCAACTTCAAACGCCTGTGATTCGGACAGTTCCGGAATAATTCCTTGTAATGCTCTTGCGAGCATTGTTTTTCCAGTACCAGGTGGGCCGTATAATGCTATATTGTGACCACCAGCCGCCGCGAGTAATATTGCACGCTTGGCGGCTGCTTGTCCTTTGATCTCACTCATATCAACACTATGCAATGAACCGCCTTTACTGAGTTCTGTTTTTGGTTGTGGCTCAATGAGAATCTGTTTTTTATCTTTCTTGCTTGTATCCAAATGCTGTACTAGTTCAAGTAAAGTCGAAACACCATATACAGTAATACCACTGACAAGAGCCGCTTCAGCGGCATTTGCTTTTGGTACATACAGAGTATCAATACCACTTTGACTTGCTGCAAGCGCAATAGGGAGCACACCGCGTACTTTTTGTACTTCACCCGAAAGTGAAAGTTCACCCAGAAAAAGTGTATGCTCTGGGTTGAATTCTATCTGCTTGCTTGCAAGTAAATACGAAAGTGCGATACCCAAGTCAAATGCAGGCCCTTCTTTTTTGATATCAGCGGGTGCAAGCGATATTGTCACTTTTTGATTTTGTGTTTTAGGCGAAGTCAGTCCAGAGTTTTTTATGGCAGCACCAACCCTGTCTTTGGACTCGTCGACTGCCTTATCGGCAAGTCCGATGATATTGTATGAGTGTAGTCCATTTGAAATATCTGTCTCAATAGAGATACGTTTACTTTCTGTTACATCTGCTTGAGCACTGTATACACATGAGTAGTTCATAGAAGCAGTATATAAAATTAGAATACGCGAGTCTATATATAGGCAACAATACATGGGGATAAGATTCTATCGACTACTACCTGTGTATGGGTATCTCAATATCAATACAAAATGTCTGAGGAGTGTATCTCCTCAGACATTTTATCTGTTCTCTATAAATAGGTATTGCTTACTCAAGTACCGCCTCGCGATTGGCAATATTGGTTCTTGCAGCTGGGTTAGCTTCGAGACGTTCAAGCTCTATAGGTTCTCCAGATACCTCACAAGTACCATATGTACCAGCACTTATCTTATCAAGCGCACGCTCAACATCCATCAAGCGATTTTCAAGTTGATCAAGTACTGCGTCTTTGTTTGACTCAACCTCAAATGTATTCGCAAGCTCTATGTTCTCTGCCAAGTCATTTCCCTCTTCTACTTTTGCTTCGTAGTTTTCATTTGAAATACGTATTGTACCAAGCAGTTCTATTTCTTCTAGTAAAATATGTTTTTCTTCAGTCAATTTTTGTGTAAAATGTTGTATATCCATGTATGTACTATAACAAAAATAGTATATCTAGCGCAATCTATTTGCTATCTCAAAAAAACTTTCGGTACTAGTAGTAATAATAATCGTATTTGGATCTACAAAACCATACAAGAAATATATACGACCAGTCTCACTTTCTATCACGCGCATATCTTTGTTCTTGATAGTTCTATCAACAAATTTTGTAATGTCTCTTTGGGGGGTGCGTGTCAGCGTTTCTTTTGCTTGTGTTGTTTTGGGTACAGAAGACACTATTGTGCTAGCTATTGTACTTGTAGCAGCAGTGCTCGTCCCCGTACTTCCAAACAGTTCAAGTGCGGTAGTTGTCTCTACCTGTCTCTCGGGCTCGTCTACTACTGTCGGAAGAACTACAGCAAAAAAAGTATACAAATCATCGGACATAAAATCTTCCCAGCCTAACATTCCAGAAAAAGCACCCTCATATGAGTTCACTTTCAATACAATAAATGGATCTGCAACATCTCCGCTGTATATACCAAGTACTGTCGAAGTCGCCAAACTACGACCAAGTATACTCGGTGCATTTGGTGCAAGACCTTTTAATATAGCATCGGTCTCTGCCATCTCCGTCCCACCTTCACTGTTTACCACTGTCGGTATCGCTAGGGTTACCGCACCTGTTGAAAGGTCAGATCCTCCCAAAGTATATAACATTGATTTGGAAATGCCATTTTTGGGTATCAGTGTATCGAGTGCTATGGGTAGTGTTTTGTCAGAGCGTATACTCGGATGTGAAAAGCTGGCGCTACCACGCATCATATCTGGGAATACAGAGGTACCATATTTTTGATATGCGATGACACCAATAACTAGAAAAGATATGACAAGTAGCAGTATCCCTAGTACAACAAAAAGAACACTATTCTTTTTTTCTTTGAATACTTGAATACTCGACTCTTTCTTTTTTTGTTCAGCAAGTGCTATACCTAAAACAGAGCCTTTGCCGTCACGTACCGCATCTGCGATATCATCTTCAAAAGTACGGACAATCCGAGCCTGTTTTTCGTTGGGGAGAGGGCGTGCTTCTATTGGTGGAACGAGTGGATCTTGATTTGTAAAACGAGAATCATGATTCATGTGTATATTATAGCATATACCGCTTTGGTGTAGATACTTTTATTTACTCATCGTCTTTCGATACGATACGTGTTACTTTCGTAGTTGTTGTACCTACCACCTTTTTGGCACGCGGGTATTTACGTTTCTGATTGTAGCCAAGCAGGTATGTACTCGGGTCGCTACACATATCGATAAACTCTTCGACTGATTCACGCAGCTTTCCAGATGAAGACTTTCCAAATGAAATAACCTCAACTTGCACACCATGAGTATTTTTGAGATATTCAACAAGTGGTATAAAGTCCCCGTCTCCAGTAGCGAGTACTATCGTGTCGAGTTTCGGTGCAAGACGCATAGCGTCAACCGCCATACCAACATCCCAGTCTGCTTTCTTTGCACCACCGAAGAATATCTGCAAGTCTTTGGTTTTGGTTTCGATACCAAGCTTGGTAAGCGCTTCAAAAAAATTAGTTTCGTCCCCTGCTTCTGTGGTGATTACATAGGCTATAGCACGAATCAGCTCACGTCCCGCAACAGCTTCTTTCATGATGGCACCAAAGTTTACTTTGGCATTGTAGAGATTGCGGGCACTATGGTATAGGTTTTGTGTATCGATGAATACACCAACGCGTTGCCCTTTGTGTTTGATAACTGTCATTTTGGTTGAATGGAGAATATAGAATTCTGAATATTAAAAATAAATAAAACGGTATACGATTGAATATATAAATGTGAGATGTATACGACGTACAGTATAACACGAGGGTCGCATTTCCTTGTTGTAAAATCAGACAATATAAAAGCGTCATATCGACGCTTTTATGGTAGTTATTTGAGACCGAATTGTTTTGTCACTATACCGTACCCTGCTTTGTCATTTTTAGCGAGGTATTTGAGGTGAGAACGTCTATCTGCAACCATTTGAATAAGTCCGCGACGTGAGTGATTGTCTTTTTTGTGTGTTTTTAAGTGGTTTGTGAGTTCTTCAATACGACGAGACAAAATAGCGATTTGCACAGGAGCTGATCCTGTATCTGTCGCGTGTTTTTGTACTGGCTTAATAGCATTAACTTTTTTACGTGGTGTAAGCATATGTTTGACTTTTTATATGTATATAGTATATCACAGAAGTGAGAATCTTGCAACCCCTTATTGTTTTTTGACAATATATCTTCAAAAGACCAGAATATTTCCCGTCTCACTCTATCTTTTTAATTTATTGAGCGAGACGGAAAATTTCTTCCATTTCAGCTTCCCGATTTCTTAAGTTGTATGGGTCTTCTTGAAATCGCAATACCCTTGGGTGCTAAAATCTGCTTCCGACGAGCCTTTTGAGAGATATTTTGGGAAAGTGAGAATAGATTCTTTAATCACGGGTTTTTACCTGAACCTTACCACTGACGTAATCGTACAATGTACCAGCCAAACAACCCCAGCTAAAATACCAAATAAGTTCAGTAATTGGAATTATATTAAAAACACGCATATCAAAAATTGTTTGATGTAGTAAATAGTAAGTATTCCAGTACTCAGGTGATATTATACCAAACAACGGCACATAGATACAGATTGCTAAAAGTAATAATATCAAACCACTCACCACGCCCTGCATAAAAAGCTCATGACGTTTATATGAAATATATAAAAATATGGATACAAATATAAAAGTGCTCGCAAATATAGAATTTACCTTGAGCTTTGTTAAAAGAATAAGTGCAACAAGTCCTCCGATAAATAGGCATATACCAAAAAATATATCTTTCTTATGTGTTCGTACTCGCACCGTTTTGTTTAATATGGAATATATTGCAAAGGAGATACCAGTTACAGTAAAACCAAAAATAAAGTCTTCAATAGAAACTACTCTATGACCCAAAACAGAAACAGGCTGCCAGTAGTCTTTGAAATACCAATACTCTGCAACAAGTCCTGCTACGCCACCCATAAAGCTAATTTGTAGTAGCTTTGTTGTTTCTCCGCTTCGCAAAAAAACCAAGAACCAAAAAACTGCAAATAAGACACTCAAACACAAATAAATATATGTATCAGCAATCATAAAAATAGTATACAGTATTTTGCGTTGAATGACTCGGGTATTAGAAAGGGTCGCATGCATATAGCATACGACCCGTTTGTCCAGAAAGGACTAGTTTTTCGGATCAATTTGGATCAATCCGTATTTTTTTCATTTGAGGTGCAATTTGCACCTTTTTCACATCAGGGTTTATTATTACCCCTGATGTGGAGGTGTTACCTCCGAACTCGGCATTGCAACCTCCCCCTGGGATTGGCGGTGGAACATATACTGCTATTCGTTCTACTTGCAACTTTTTCATCTCGTGAAGAGTGTGGCACTGCACCAAAACTGATGCAGTCAAAAAAATAGCAGTGAAAATCGAGCAAATGTTTGAAACGCGGTTCATGAGAATTCTCCTTTCACGAGAATCAAATTTATAGGTGGTAACAATCTTTTTGGCATGTGCCAAAGGTACTCACCTTATTAATATATTATATCAAATTATAATACATTTGTCAAGTACTTGTTGAATTGGTAAATGGTACATATTTATTATTACAGAAGATTGATAACCAAAAACCCAAAACTGCCCATGCTATACTATATATATGAACCTTGCGGAAGCCACCAAGCAATATTTGGAATATATCGAAATAGAAAAAGGTCGTAGTTTGAATACTGTGGCAAATTACGAGCATTATTTGAAACGTTTTTTGGACTTCGCTGCGAAGAGGGGTATAACAGAACCACACTCTGTAACAGAATCTCTCATGCGCGAGTATAGAATGTATCTCAACAGACTACCAATACACACGAAACCAGGGCGAGATACTGAAACTCTCAAAAAGAAAACACAAAACTATCATTTGATTGCGTTGCGTAGTTTCTTCAAATATTTACGTAAACACAAAATAGAAAGCTACAATCCAGAACTCATTGAACTCGCCAAGGTCGGTGAACGTATGCCAGACTTTATGACTGGGGACGATTTATCCAGACTACTGAGTAGCACCGATAACGCAGCCAGCCTCCCCGAGCTTCGTGACCGAGCTATACTGCAATTGCTTTTCTCCACTGGACTACGTGTCTCGGAACTCTGTTCCCTCCCTCGAACTATCGATCTTTCGCGAGACGAATACAGCATACGTGGAAAAGGAGAAAAGGTACGTGTCGTATTTTTTTCAGAAGAAGCCAAGAGAGCTATACAACAGTACAATGCAAAAAGAGTGGATACCGACGATGCACTTTTTATCAACCTTGGTAAAAATGCAAGTAGCGCGCAGAAACAGCAAAAGAGTTTGAGACTGACTCCGCGTAGCGTACAGCGCATAGTCGACGGCTATGCACGCAAAGCAGGTATCACCAAAAATGTGACTCCACACAAACTGCGCCACTCGTTTGCAACAGACTTACTTCAAAATGGTGCAGACCTACGCGCAGTACAAATGCTACTCGGACATGCCAATATCTCTACCACTCAAATCTATACTCACTTTACCGACAAAGAGCTGCGAGCCGTGCACAAGAAGTTTCATGGGAAGAAGGAATAAGCGCGCAGAATCGCGAATATAGAATGATGAATGTAGAAAGTAATACAACATACATATATTTTTCCTATTTCATATTCTGTATGTCGTGCTATACTTTTATTTTACATAGGACTACCCTATGTAAAATACTATTTTTTATTTTTTATATATTTTTTGGTGTAATAAAAGAGCGTTACTAACAAAGATATACTAGAGGTAAATAATAAAAATAAAGAAAAATAGAAGGTCGTGTGCAGGTTATAGTATTCTGAAAGACCAACACCACTAAGCGATATTACTACCACCCAAAGATTTTGATTAAGGTTTATATTTATTTTATCCATGTTTTATATTTTTGTCACACTTTCGTTTGTACTAACTTCATTTTTACAAAATTCAAAAGCATCATTTTTATTTGGGAAAGCTCTAAAAACTCTCTTAATTTCATCTGCTTCGTAAATACTACTACTGTTGGTGTCATTCAAAGCCCAAGCTTCATATTTGTAATAACTTTCTTTATTCTCTGAGATATCAGTACCTGCCGGAATATAGTAGATTAATGAAGTACAGATCTCTTTATTTTTTTGATTTTTATTGTAATAATATACAGACCCACCAATTAGTATCAGAAATATAGCTATACCAATTCTTTTATTTTGTGCAGTCAAATGTTTTTTCATATTCATAGTATATATCAAATCTAAAAAATAGCATATTTATAAATATAAATATGCTATACTTTCAGTATATGGAACCAAATGGACAACAAATAGAAGACCTAAGTGATGCACCAAATATACAAGACTTGATGCAAAAGCCAGCCCCACCAACGACAACACAAAAGAAATCATCAACACTCACACTTGTTGTTGTACTTTTGGTGGTTGTTGTAGCCGCAGCAGTATTTGCAATGTATAGCGGTCTTATCTAAAACCAGATACAAGATACTCTGTCTCATATGATATCTGTATCGTAGTATTGTATATATGGAAAGAAAGCAAATACTAATAGAAAGAGAGAGTAGTATGCAATCAAAAAGCACACAGAAAAGTGGAGTATTCTCCAAAATAAAAATGATTGTATTCTTGGCAGTCGTTTTGGCTATTGTCTTTTTCATCGGAAGTACTCTCGGAGTCAATACACTTCGCCAAATGAGAGCAGAAACACAAGTCACAAGATTTGTGAAAGCACTGTACCCTGATCAGTCTGTAGTTGGCAAAATCTGCCAAGGGGAAGATACCGACACGGACGGATATGTCTCGTGTGCGGTGACACTCACCTTGAGAGAGAATCCTCTTTCTGTACAATGCCCAACTATACTCAAATCATATCTTGGTACTACATGTAGACTCACTCCAGGTACTAGTCCTGTCAATATATAAACATATGTTACTTTGTAGTTGGAATGTAAATGGTATCAGATCTGCCTTTAATAAAGATACTTTCAAACAAGTATTTGAACTCGGTGCTGATATTATCTGTGTACAAGAAACAAAAGCCGAAAGTACGCAACTCTCAGAAGCTCAAAAGAATTATTTTGGCTACAGTTCGGTGTTTGAAAGCTCTCGCACCCGCAAAGGATATTCGGGTGTTGCGGTGTATAGTCGTGTGCCGTTCAAACTGCTTCACGCCACAATGAATGCCAAAGACTTTATCGACGAAGAAGGTCGTACACTTGTCTGCGAATTCGAAGCGTTTTATCTCATCAATACCTATTTCCCAAATGGTGGTAAAAGTGAGGAGCATTATCAGTACAAACTCGAATACTATGCGCATTTTTTGAAACTTGCCCAAAAATTAGAATTGATAAAGCCTGTTATATTTTGCGGAGACATCAATGCGACCAATGCCGATATTGATCTTGCTCGTCCCAAAGAGAATGCTGGTAAGCTAGGTTGTACCGATGCAGAGCGAACGGCACTCAAAACATTTACTGACAATTTCATAGACACATATCGCTACTATAATGGTGATAAAGTGCAATATACGTGGTGGGACCAGAAGACCCGCAGTCGCGACAAAAATGTCGGCTGGCGTATTGACTATTTCTATACTACAAAAAATATAGCAGACAAAATACGAAAGGCAGAGATTCGTGACGATATATATGGTAGTGACCACTGCCCCATCACGCTTGAGATAGAGTTATAGTGCAAGCGTACTTTGCGTGCACTTGCTTGCAAGACAATCCAGCCACCCTTGGGCTTCCAAATTACTTTTTCAACTCTTCAGAAAGTTCAGACAAAGTACCCCTGACTTCTACTAGAAAGTCTTCTTGTATTTCCCGTATTTGTTTTTGATATGTCAGACTTTTTGTTTCGGCGAGTTTACGAAGTTCTGCGGTATTTATCTTGCGTATTTCTTTTGCATTCGTTGTTTGTATTGGACATGTTTTAGGATTGTCTTCGTCGATGTAATTGGTGAGTGTTTTGCGTACAAGTGTGTCTACTTCTGATTTTGTTATTTGAATACTTTCTTGTAAGTCGTCGATTTTGTTGCGGCGTTCATCTATGGTTTTGAGTACTTCTTCTTTGTGGTCTGCAACTATATCTTTCTTTTCTGTCTCTTCTAGCTTACTCTCTATTTTTTGAAAAATGGTTTGTATATTTTGATCTTGCTCCTTTCGTACACTCTTTATCTCTTCTATTTTCTTTTGGGCTTTGTTTTTGTCTACGAGTTTGAATACTGCTGTGACCTCTGCTTGGTATCGGGTAGAGCACGCCTTGACCGAAAGTGCAGCAGACAAGCTAGGAGTAGTTGTGGCATTTTGTGCACCCGCCACAAAAGGCATAACGCTTGATGCGAGTAGTATAGTGCATGCAGTGAGTAGATATTTTGATTTCATATATTATATTGAGTTAGAAATTGCAAATAGGTCAGTATTTGCTTCGATTTCGGCAAGTAATTCACTTTCAAGAGCAGTACTGAGTTCTACAACATCACTTTGAGTAGTGTTTTTTTGAAGCAAAACAAATGCTTTTTCTGTTTGAGTAGTGTCCGATACTGCAATATTTTCAACTGGATTTGTAGATATATTTTCTGAAACAGTATTTGAAGAGAGTACATCCCCCGCCTTTTTTTCTGTGTATACATTTGAAATACCGATATATACCACAAATACCGCCATACATGCACTCGCTATTTTCAATATTGAGCCATAGGGAGACAGCTGTACTTTTTTCTTCAATAGACGACTTTTCTGTCCTTTGTTGTATGGCGACGGAGATACAGAAACGTGAGGCGCAACTTTTTGTATTTTTAATTTTTGCAATAGCAACACGAAAGAGCTTTCGCGTGGCGCAAGTTCGGTACTCACTTTTTTGAGTAATTGTACTATGTCATTGTCTGTGTATTCTTTATTCATTGTGTAATATGTATTCACGTAGTTTTTTGAGTCCGCGTGACTCAAGTTGTCTGACATTGGCTTCTGTCTTGCGGAGCATGTGGGCAACTTCTTTTGTGGACAGTTCGCTGAGGAATTTAAGCTCCAACACCTCCCTTTGGTCTCGCTGTATCTGTTCTAGAGCATGCAGTACCAATAAAGTGTCTTCGCTGAGTATTTGCTTTTCTATTTGTGACCTCTCATCACTCGGTATGTTTTCTTCGATTCCTTCTTCAAAAAGGAATGGTCTTTTCTTTTTACTGTTGTTGATGAGTAGGTTTCGGGCAATAGTGAAGAGATAGTGAAGTGGGGAGTCTTTTTGAGTTTTGTACAAATGAAGCGAAGAGAGGAATCTGACAAAGACATCTCCTGTTATGTCCTCTGCTAATTCTTTGTCTCTCGTTCGCGTAAAGACATATTTAAATACGGGAGTATATAACTCCGTATACAGAGTGCCATAGGCAGTCATATCCCCCGCTTGGGCTTTTTGTACTAAATCTGTAAAATCTATCACCTTCCATATAGTATAACAGGAAAAGTATAGAAGTGTGACAATCAAGAGATATTCTCTACCTCTTTGAAATAATATATATTATTTCAAAGCGATAATCCCTGGTAACGTACCTTTTGCTAAATATTCAAGCATAGCTCCCCCACCAGTTGAGACGAAGCTTAATTTGTGTTCAAGTTTCAATTTTTGTACAGTAGCAACTGAGTCTCCTCCCCCAACTATTGTTAGCGCTTTTGAGGTCGCCATAGCTTTGAGAACAGCTTCGGTGCCGGCAGCAAAACCATGTTCATAGTCACCAAGTGGGCCATTGAGCAATACCATCTGTGCATCTTTTATTTTTGCAACTATCTGTGCAACTGTGGTAGGTCCTGCATCAAGTATGCGGTCGCGCGCCCCAACTTTTTCAGCAAGCTTTATCTCGCGCGAGTCTGTGATGATATCAAGTGGTGTGTATACAGATTTTGCATGTAGTATATTTTTTGGAACTACTGTATCGTCTACCAACGAAGTCCCTACTTCGAGTCCGCGCGCTTTGAAAAAATCATTGGCAACAGCACCACCGACAAAAAGTGTGTCTGCTTTGTTTTTGTAGGAGCTCAGCAGAGGTAATTTGGTAGATATTTTTGCACCTCCTAGTATAAAGACAAAAGGGTGTTTTGGTGAGAGACATTTTGAAAGTTGCTTAATCTCTTCGGCAAGTTGTAGTCCAGCGAATGAGGGCAGGTATTTGGGGATACCGACAATCGATGCATGCTTTCTATGCGAGGCAGAGAAGGCGTCACTCACAAACACATCTGCCATACCAGCGAGTGTTTTGGCAAAGAGCGTATTGTTGCTTTTCTCCCCCGCATCGGTGCGGAGATTTTCGAGTATCACGATGTCGCCTGCTGTCATTTTTTCTCTAGCAGAGAGAACTTCTTCTCCAAAGATATGTGGGACAAAATGTACATTCTGTATTTTTTTGGCAAGATGTTTTGCAACTGGGGCGAGTGACGCACCAGTCTCACCGAGATGCGATATCACAATAGTGCGCGCACCCTTTTTTTGTAGATACAGAAGAGTAGGGATAATTTTTGAAATACGAAAATCATCACGCACCTTGCCATCCACGAGCGGTACATTTAAGTCTGCTCGTAGTAGCACGTATTGATTCTTTTTTATTTTTGCTTGTGTGATTGATTTCATACAAAAAGTATAACACACATATAATATGTGTGATGAATCACATAAAAAAAAGCCGGAGTCTATCCGGCTTGTGCTATGTGTATCTGTGTCCCCAAGGCGGCGCCCAGGAGGGGGCATATATTTTTGGTCTTTCTACTTTCTCTATCTCGCTTTGAGTTTCACGCATCGCGGATGTCTGTGCTGTGCACAGTATGAGCATGAGTGGAATTATTTTCTTCATACTGTCTCCTTTTCTACATATCAATATACACGCAATTTATTTTTTTTCAAATATACTCAATTAAATAAAAAAGACCTGCGCTGGTAATCACGCGGGTCGATGCTTTTGGGCAAAGGTTGTGATTATTTACGAGTGACTTGCAGAGCACCTTTCATCGAAATAAGAAAAACAAAATTATAGAAAAGTGCGATTGCGGTTTTCAGTTTCGACATGTCTGTCTCCTTTTAACAGTGATATAATCTAGCAGCACAATAACAGCTAGATATTTAAATATATTATATCATAAAATTAGATAAAAGTCAAAATACAGAC
>JBDLSO010000015.1:0-12337 GCA_039799445.1 Candidatus Parcubacteria bacterium
GTTCCATATGGATCCGAAAGCCCGAATCTATCTCTCAGTCCGTCATACTCCACTCCAGATTTCGAAGCGAGGTATTCAGCCTCTGTTGTACCTTGTATTTTAAACACGACAAAATACTTGATCCATAGATAAGCATCAAATATTCTGTTGAATACGTATTCAATATTAAGAAATCGTACACTATTATCCATATATACTATTGTATCAGATTCTCAAATTCTTTTCCTATATCAAAAAGTCTTTGTTCACAAAAGTGTGGTGCGGTGAATTGTAAACCAAAAGGTAATCCATCACTATCAAAACCTGAAGGTATCGATATTGCTGGTACTCCAGCTATATTTGCAGGCACGGTAAATATATCTGCTACATACATTTCAAGTGGATCTTTTGTTTTTTCTCCTATCTTAAATGCTGTTGTTGGAGCTGTAGGTGTCAGAATGACAGAAACTTTTTCAAATGCTTCTGCGTATTCTTTTTTGATTTTCTCACGCACGAGATTTGCTTTGTTGTAATATGCATCATAATATCCATGCGAAAGTATGTATGTCCCAAGCAAGATACGGCGGCGTACCTCTGGACCAAAACCAGTCGCCCTACTCTTTGCAAACGTATCTGCACTTGTCTTTCCAGGTACTGATAATCCATACCGTATGCCATCAAATCGTGCGAGGTTAGACGATACTTCTGCTGGCATTAAAATATAATACACTGAAAGTGCATAGTGAATATATGGCATAGATATATCTACTATTTCATATCCTGCATCTGTTAAAATATCTACTGTTTTTTGAAAATTGGTTAATACCTCTGGATTGACTCCATCTCGTTTTATAAAACTATATGGTATACCTATTTTCTTATCACTTGCTGTACATACTCTGTTTGATTCGTTGATTGTAGTAGCGTCATGAGCATCTGCTCCAGAAATAGTATTAAATAATACCTCAACATCGTGAACCGTCTTTCCAAAAGGTCCTATCTGGTCTAATGATGAGCCCATAGAAATAGCCCCATAGCGACTCACAGCGCCGTATGTTGGCTTGAGTCCAACAACACCGCAAAATGCAGCTGGTTGTCTGATAGACCCACCTGTATCGGTACCAAGTGAAAGTGGCGCAAAGTGTGCTGCAATTGCTGCCGCTGAACCACCTGAAGAGCCGCCTGGAACACGAGTTTGATCTATTGGATTTTTGGTAACACCGTATGCACTGTTTTCGGTGGAACTACCCATAGCAAATTCATCCATATTGGTACGACCTAAAAGTACTGCTCCTGCATTAAGCAATTTTTGTATTACTGTCGCATTGTACGTAGCGGTGTACCCTTCCAATATCTTTGATGCGGCTCCAACCTTTTGATTTTTAATCAAAATATTATCTTTTATTAAAACAGGGATACCTGTCAAAAGTGTCGCTGTTCCTTCGTCAAAGCGCTTTTGTGCAGATACTACCTGTTCGTCTATATCGGTACACACATCACGAATGATATTTAAATCTTTTTTATCTTCTATTCTACCAAGATATGAATCTACCAACTGACGAACAGAATAAATTCTATTTGTCAGATCAGTATGTATTTCTTGTACTGTTTTTGTTTCATTCATATTATTGTTCGATGACTTGATCTACTTGCACATAATCAGCCCTTCTTGCTGGGGCGTTCTGCAATACTTGCTCTGTATATTCACTAGAACGTACTGTTATTTCATCAGGTCTTGTGACATTTATATGCGTATGCGCAGGCTTAAGTGAATCACCTGCGACAGATTGAATTTCAGAAATATAGCCAACTATACTATTCAAATCACCCAAGAAAGATTCTTTCTCGGCATCTGAAACCTCAATTCGTGCAAGCTCGGCTAAACGTTCTATATCTTGTATTGTAAGTGACATATTCTCAGTATAACAAAATACTGCCCAAAATTAAAGAATTAGCTTAGTAACTCTACAAAAGCTTTTTCGTCCAACACAATAGTCCCGAGACGCTCCGCATCAGCTAATTTACTCCCAGGATCAGCACCGACTACTATATAAGAAGTTTTCTTGGTTACCGAACTAGTTACCTTACCCCCTCGGGAAATGATTTCTTTTTTTGCTTCTTCTCTACTCATTTGAGTAAGTGAACCTGTGAGTACAAATGTTTTTGATGCCAAATGTGTGCTTGTGTATTTTTCTGTTTCGTAGACAATACGTATATGACTCAATATTTCATCAAGATATGTCTGATTGCTACTATCTTTCAACCATAACAATATTTCTTTTGTTATTTTATCTCCTATACCATATATCACATCAAAATCACTTTGTGTTGCATTTCTAAACTCAGCTATACTTTGAAATGATCTGGCAATATCTTTTGAGGTTTCTTCTCCTACCCCCACAATACCGAGTGAGTAGATAAAACGAGCAAAAGAAATTTGTTTCGCACGACTAATACTTTCAATGAGGTTATCTGCCGACTTTTCGCCGAATCCTTCTAACCCCTTGATCTGTTCTCTACTTAAGGTGAATATATCGGGTATTTTCTTGATAAGTCCAAGTGATAGAAAATATTCAACAATTTTTGGACCAAATCCTTCTATATTGAATGCTTTTTTTGAAACAATATAGACAAACTTTTGATATTCTTTTGCTGGACATGTATTATTGATACAGAAAATACCTACAGAAGTATCTGTATTATCTTTTTTGTGTGAAAGAGGCTGATCACATGAGGGACATACTATTGGCATTGTGAATTTCTTGGCACCTGCTGGGCGCAAAGTTTCTATTGCTTTTATGATTTGAGGTATCACATCACCCGCTTTTCGTAGTACAACAGTATCACCAATTCTCAGGTTAAGTCTCTCTATCTCATCGCTGTTATGGAGTGTGGCTCGTGAGACAAGTGAACCATATACAAGTACTGGCGTAAGTACAGCAACGGGGGTAACGATACCCGTTCTTCCTACCTGAAACACTATATCTTCTAATACTGTTGTGACTTCTTCTGCTGGAAATTTGTATGCAATACCGAAGCGTGGTGCTTTTGCTGTATAGCCAAGTTCTCTGCATAAGTCTAGTTCATTTATTTTGACCACGACACCGTCAATTCCATATTCTTGATTATTTTTTTTTGATGCCCATGTTTGATATACAGATTCAATCTCTTGAATCGTTTTTACTGTCTTGCTTTCTTTGTTTACCTGAAAACCCAGTCTACGCAATAATTCTAATTCTTCTTGTTGTGTAGAAATGTATTCTAAACCTTCTATATCATATACAAAGAGTTGTATTTTTCTGTTTGCAACCACTTGTGAGTCTAGTTGTCTGAGTGTACCAGCAGCAAGATTACGAGTATTGGCATACAACTGCTCTCCGAGTATGGCACGCTCCTTATTGATTTTCTCTAACTCAGTTTGTGATATCCACGCCTCACCAATCACTGTCATAGTAATAGGTTCTGAGAGAAACGTTGGTATACTTCGTACTGTTTTAATATTTTGTGTAATGTCTTCACCCACTATACCATCACCTCTTGTGGCAGCACGAACAAGTACGCCATTTTCATAAGTCAAAACTACTTTGAGTCCATCTATTTTTAACTCTGCGACATATGTTGGTTTCTTCTGTATATCTGATTTTTCAAGTATTCTCAGTACTTTTTCTTCCCATTCTTTTAATTCATCAAATGAAAATACATTGTCATATGACCATTGTCTTACTGAATGCTGTACTTTTACAAATGAATCTAGTACCTCACCACCGACCCTATGGGTCGGACTCATTTCATTGTCAAACTCTGGGTATTTTTTTTCAAGTGTATCTAATTCTCTGAGTAATGAGTCATAGAGCTCATCAGATATGATAGTCTTGTCTTCTACATGGTACAAAAAGCGGTGCTTCTCAAGCTCAATTCGTAGTTTTATTATTTTTTGCTCAATATCTTTTTTTGAAATCATTTTAATATCTGAATTGTATAGCGCGTTCTACTCTCTTTGTATCACCTAAAATACATCTATTTTGTCCGTGAGATTCAATAGTTGTGGTTGCGGTAGTTTTATTTTTCTTGACAATGACATATGCGCACGCCTGTGTTCCATTTAATCCTGTGATGAAAAAAGTTGTTGAGTCTTCACCGGCATTTGGAGGTATTTGAGTTCTATTAAATGCCGTTTCACCTGTAGGCCCCGGTGTGGTGACAATATTTTGACCAGCACAAGTAGGTGCTAGAGTGGCAAGTGGAGGATCAAGTGGTGTTACTGTTTGGAAAATACTCTGCGTAGTACTACCCGAGAGATCTGCTCTAAAGTCCCAATAATATGCACATTCCATCCCAGTATCAGCAGCATAAAAAGCTATTTGAGATTCTCTATCGGCAGTCGAAAGTATTAATTGTTTGTACAAAATTGACATCATACTCAGTGTGATAGTAAGTACAATGGTTGACAAGAAAATAGCCAAGATAAGTGTAAATCCTTGTTTGTCTTTTGTATTTATTTTGTCATGTCTTTTTTTCATATTAGATATTGAGTGGGCGTTGACTTACTGTTGTCTGCAGGTTTATTTCTACTGGTTCTTGTGCTTTACCAACCTCGGTAGTACCCGAGACAACTATGATTATTTTGGGTTGTACTTTTTCGCCAGTACCGGTAATACCAGTGACATAGAACCTGAGTGATTTTATTTTTAAGTCATCGGAAGTAAGGGCTGTAGTTGCAGCAACATTGTATTTTTTATACATAATTCTACCACTCACTTGATCGAGATAATAATATGCTTGGTCAGTATTATCAACCTGATTCCCAAATTGATCTTCAAAAGCGACAAAGTTGCCCCAATTCCCAGAGAGACTACTGCAATCTCTGGTCACATGTAGATTGGAGCTTGGTACTGTATATGTGGGACCTTCTATTTTTTCACAACGATACGTGTTCCCCAACCTTAAATTTCTTGACATACTTTCCATCGATAGACTGAGATTGTCCAATACTGCACGAGTTTTTTGCACACGTCTATTGGCGTCTGCGATAGAGAGCATAGCACCAAGTGAGGCAACTACTACTATTGAAAATATAGCAAGTGAAACAAGTAATTCAACAAGTGTAAATCCGGTTTTATGATTTGTAGTGTATTTTTTCATATATTAGATAATTCCGTCTGCCCATGATTTCATATATTCATTCATTGTGATTGATTTATCATATGTTCCTGTTCTCCATGTCACAGTAACTGAAACCAGTACCTCCTGAGGATTTGCAAGGGTGCTATTGCCGGCTACAACCACGTTCATTTTTACAGTACGCTTGAATACTGTTTCTCTCCAATTTGAATTATTTGTGTCTGCATAGCCATATACATATGTTGGACTATTTCCAAGTGAATTTACAGAAAGAAATGGGCAATTGCCTGCCGATATACATGTAGACAAGTCTATTACATGCGCAGTACCATACGGAGAGAAACTTGTTTGTTTCACTATTGCGATTGGACCAGCTGTGCTATATGTAGGTATTTGTGCATCAATTGCACATCCATCTGTTGCATAGCAATATGTATTGGTTCCTGAATAAGTTCCAAATTTACTCAAAAAGTTTTGAAATCTGGCTGGATTTGCAGCAGTAACATTAAGCGCCGATCGGTCTCTCTCATTCCTTACAAAGTCTATTGCTTCTTGAGCCAAATTGGAAGCAATAATTTGGTCACGAGCTGTTGCAGAATACACTATTGCTTGTGAAGCGATGGAAAGCGGTGTTACTACCGAAGTAACGAGAATAAGTACAGCAATAAGTGTTTCTACGAGAGTAAATCCATCTTCTTCTTTTTGTATAGACTTTTTCTTCATAACTTTATTGTACATTAATTTGTCCAGTAGAAAAAACTTGTATTACTTTGGTTTGAGTTTGATCCTTTGAACGAATAGTGATATCTACTCGACTACAGTCGATAAGTGTTGGAGCTGCACCAGACCAACTTGACCAAGAGCTATTGCTTGTCACAATATTGATAATCGCATCTGGGTTTGGTCTTCGAAAGACAATATTGACGGCAGTTGCTGGAGTGCATACTGTGGGCGTCGAGTACGAAACTCCACATATAGATATAATAGTACTTCCATTGTTGATGCGTGTTGTTTGAACTAATTCACTTACATCTGTAAAGAAATTATCACCAAGGGGTCTAAAATATGGGGCTGGTCCCGTTCGTATTACCTTGTCAAAAAATATAGAGTAACTTGTTTCGTTACCATATGTAGTTCCAATAATAGGAGTGCCAAAGAATATACCATATGCTGGATAGATATTTTGCGATATTACAGATGCGGTTGAAGAAGAGTTTCTAACTGCTACACCATACACTTGTGCTTCGCGAATGGCAATTGCTATTTGTTGTGCAAGTCCAGTGATTGCCGTCTGAGAATTGAACTTGGGATAATTAGCTAAAGTGAGTCCAGAAACAACACTAAATACAGCAACCGTTACAAGCATTTCAACGAGAGTGAACCCTTTCTTTTCTTTGATTGTGTTTTTATTTTTATTCATATGATTTTATTTAAAAAACATACTGAGGCCGAGTACGTCTACTTTTGTAAAAAACACGAATAAAGTTGCTGCAATAATAAATGGCGCGAAAGGCACTTGGCTCTTCATACGAAGCTTACTGCCTGGAAGCCCGAGTATAGCAACACTCACGATAGCTCCAATCCAAAATGAAAGTACAAAGGCCGAGAATCCAAGTGAAAGCCCAAGCATCCAACCTATACCAAGAAACAGTTTAGAATCACCAAGACCCATCCATTCGCCTTTTGATACGAGATAGATGAGAGTTGTAGGGAGTGCAAGCAGTGGCCCAGCGAGTAATTGCCATATTGAAGGTACTCCAACACCTGCGGCGGTAAAGAATAAACCAAGTAATGCAAGTACCGCGAAACTAAATGAAAACTCATCAGGAATTATTTTGTGTTTGTAATCATATACAGCAATAGTCACTAGAAAGGCACAGAGTATACTGTAGTAAATTATATATGAAAATATTTGTAGTATTGATATAGTGTTTGGTATTGTCAGATATATCAATAGTCCGAGTATAGTCATTGCTATCTCAATAGAAATATATTGTGGTGAGATTTTTGTTTTGCACTTACTACACTTCCCTCTTAAAAAAATATAGGAGAATATTGGTACAAGATCACGTATTTTTATTTTCTCCCCACAAGAAAGACAGATAGACCTACCTTTATGTATAGTGCTTGCTCCAAAACGATACAAGACAACATTGAGAAAACTACCTATCATTGCTCCAAGTAGTCCTGAGAAAAGAAAAAAGAAAATATTCATATATATAGTATAGCAAATATAAAATAAAAAACTGCACTAGGCAGTTTTTTATTTTTGTTTTATTGTGCACGTTTATCCAAGTACCCAAGTGTTAGTAAAAAGTGAATTAGTTACATTTACCTGATCCGCCGATTGCTGGATTGGTACCATTTGTTCCTGTCGCTGCTGAGAATCCTTGATTGTCCACACACCAATTTTTATTTGATTTAAGTACACCTGCAACTGCCCAGTTTTGCCCATCTGCTGAGGCTGAACAAGTTGGAGCCTGTTTAAGATTAGTATTGATTTGAGTGATTTGTTGCAGAACAATAGGATTTGCAAATAGAGTACCAGTAGCGGCGGCGGCAGTAGCTGCAGTACAAGGAGAGAGAGAAACTGCTGTACCTATAGTTGCATTGTACTTAGTATTTGCATCAAAGTGTACTTCTGCCTGTGTTCGAAGCTGTGCAAGCTGCCCTTTTGCAGCAGCGTCTGCACCACTTGTACGTGCAGAGTTGAGACTTGCAATAACGATTGATGAAAGAATACCGATGATTGCGATAACCACGAGTAGCTCTATCAATGTAAAACCTTTATTATTTTTCATATGTGATATGTTGATATATAAATATATATTAAATGTACACTGCTTATACGTGTATGCATATATTATATCATGTTTGATTTTTATTTTTATACATATGAGATATGTATACTGTGGATAAAACAAAAACCGCGTAAGCGGATTTTGTTTGTTAGGTGTTTAGAGTATCTATCTCAATATACTGTTATGAGCAAACTCCTGCTACTGCAGCTGTTGTAGTTTGTTCTTTATTATTTCCTGAATTGTCTACACAGTATTGTTTACCACCTCTAAGTGTTGTAGATACTGCCCATTGTTGTCCTGTTGCACTTACATTACCAATTACAGCAACCGATACATTTGCAGCAATTTGTGTCATTTGTTGCAATATAGCTGGGTTACGGAACATACATGTTGCGTCAACAGATGTACCTGTTTGTGTAACGTTTGTACCAGTAATACTCACTGCACAGTTTGTTGCTGGTGAAGCAACAGTTGCATATGACTGATTTGCGTCATAATATAGTTCTGCTTGTGTACGAACTTGTGCAAGTTGCCCTTTTACTGCAGAATCTGCTCCTCTTGTACGTGCAGAGTTGAGACTTGCAATAACGATTGATGAAAGAATACCAATGATTGCGATAACCACGAGTAGTTCTATCAATGTAAAACCTTGTGTTGTTTTTTTCATATAACGAATGAACGCGTGAGTATACTCGTATACAAATATACTCACATTGAATAATTATTTAAATATTAATTTGACTATATGTTTACTAGTCTTCTCATATTGTAACACATAGACGCAATATATATATATATATATATATCTGTGGATAATTGTATATAGTACATTAAAACAACATGTAGTAATTAGAAAATAAAAATACACAGGGCGACTGTGTATTTTTATTTTACTATACTGCCCCTGCAACGTTGTAGATAGGTACGAGTACTGATGCAAGTAGCATACCCACACCAAGACCGAGTGCTACAATCATCGCTGGCTCAATGAGTGAGACCAATGTATCAACTGCTCCATTTACTTCACGCTTATAGAATAGAGCCAGATTTTTTAATATCTTTCCTACCTCTCCGGTCTCCTCACCAATTTTGACCATTTGTATCATAATATTTGGCATCTCTGGATGTTGACGCATAGCATCAGATAGCGCAGATCCCGCTTTCACTGAACTTGAGATTTTATTAAGTACTGCTTCAAAACGATAATTATCTACGACGCGCGCAGTAATATCTATTGCACGCACTATCGAAATACCAGATGAAAGCATTGTATCTAGATTATCTGCAATACGCGAATAATATAGTTTGGTATATAAGTCCTTGATAAAAGGAGTGCTTAATTTCAAATCATCCATATATTTTGAATTTGACTTTCCTGTTCTGAAAAATGCAACATACATACCAAATAAGACAATAATAACCAAGAACAAGAGCCCGTAATCACGCAAGAAGTCACTCATAGCAATCACAACTTTAGTATAGACTGGTATTTCTTGTCCTGAGTCTTTGATAATTATAGCTAGTTTTGGTATCACAACCGTAAGCATCAATATCATTACAATAAAAAATGTACCGATTACAAATGCTGGGTAAATAAGAGCATTTTTTGTCTTTGAGGTTAATTCAAAGTTGCGATCCATATAGTCCGCCATGTACAAGAATGTCTCTTTTAGTTTTCCAGACTCTTCTCCTGCTCGCACCATGTTTACATAAAATGCACTGAATACTGTTTCGTGTTTTGCAAGTGCGTTTGAGATAGAAATACCAGACTGTATATCATCCGCTATTTCACCTAAATGCTTTCGAAGTGGTTTACTCTCTGCCTCAGAAGCCAATATACGAAAAGCTTTGAGAGCCGATACTCCTGCTTCAAAGAGTGTTGATATTTGCCGTGAGACAATAACAACGTCTTTTTCTTTGACTTTATCAAAAGCTAAACCAAATGACCCAAGTATACCACTCTCTTTTTGAGCATCAAGAGAGACTACAACAAAACCGCGACGTTGTAGTGCTGCGAGTGCATTGTCTTTGTTGGGAGAGTCTATAGTACCATCTACTGGTTTCCCTTCTTGGTTAATTATTTTGTATGTAAATATCATATATGTATTATAGCATTCTCTCTAATGCTTTTGGATTATTTGAATGCAGAAATGCATTTTCTGTTGTTATTTCTCCTCTTCGTACCAGATCAACAAGCGATCTATTCAGATCAATCATTCCCAAATCACTTCCTGTTTCTATAAGTAAATCAAGCTCGTTTGTTCTGTTTTCACGAATCAGATTTGATACAGCATTATTGTTTATGAGAAGTTCACAGGCAGGAATGAGCCCTCCTGAAATACGAGGGATGAGACGTTGAGAAAAGACACCTAGTAGACTGTTTGCAAGTTGTATACGTATTTGTGCTTGACCTTGTGCTGGGAATGAATCTACAATACGATCTATTGTTTGCGAAGCACTATTGGTATGGAGAGTCGAGAATACCAAATGTCCAGTTTCTGCGGCTGTGATAGCTGTACCTATTGTCTCGTGAGTACGCATTTCTCCTATCAAAATAACATCTATATCTTGGCGAAAAGCTCCATTGAGAGCGTTCTCAAAAGACGAAGAATCAATGCCTATCTCTCTTTGGTCTATAATAGAGTTGCCAACTGGATACACAAACTCAACTGGGTCTTCAATAGTAACAATATGTTTTTTTTGTTCTTGATTAATCAGATTCACAAGCGATGCAAGTGTCGTTGATTTACCTTGACCAACAGGTCCTACCACTATAAAGAACCCTTGCTCTTTGCGGGCAAAGTTTTCAACTATTTGAGGTAAGTTAAGCTCCTTGAGATCAACTATTTGAGGAAGTATACGAAGTGCTATACTGATATTCCCTTTTTGGAAAAAAGCGTTTCCTCTGATTCTTGTCTTTTTGACTTCGAAAGAAAAGTCGCACTCTTGTGATTCCAAGAACTGTGCAAATTTAGATGAAGAAATCATTGCTTGCAAAAATCCAGCAGTATCTTGTGGTTTCAGTATCGGCTTTTTAAGAAATGAAATCAGTTCTGTGTTGATTCGAGCACTTGGATTATGCCCTACTGAAAGATGAAGATCAGATCCTCCTTCTTTTATAAGTATGTCGATTAATTCTTCGAGTTCAGTTGTATAATTCATATATATATAATACTACACTCTTATAAGTTATGCACTTCTCTAAAAGGAATCAAGCCACTCATAGCTTTGAATATTGCATCTTCTTTAAGAGTAATATACCCTTTACTGCGAGCAAGCTTATAGATATCTGGCTCAGTTGGATTGGTCAGTATCGCGCGCTCAATATCTTTGTCTACCCATAATACTTCATGGACAGAAAGACGTCCTTTCAACCCACTTGGGAATTTCTCGCTTGGTTTAGCTTCTGATACAGTACCCGATAAATCTATCGCTGATTTTATATCAGCTGGAAGATCTGCAAGTTGTTTATCAATCATCAATTTAATACTATCTGCAATTGGAACTTCTTCTCTACAATCAGGTGCGATTGTTGGTATAAGACGTTGTCCAATCGCACAAATAAGTGTTGGAGCTATCAGATACGGGTCTACTCCCATATCTAAAAGTCGGGGTATAACACCGATTGCTGTGTTGGTGTGTATTGTCGAAAATACAAGGTGACCTGTGAGTGCTGCTTGTATAGCAAGCTGTGCAGTTTCTTTATCGCGAATCTCTCCAACCAAGATAACATCTGGGTCTTGACGAAGTATAGAACGAAGTCCTGCCGCAAATGTATATCCAATCTCTGGCATGATTTGGGATTGATTCATACCTGGCAGATTATACTCGACCGGATCTTCGAGCGAAACAACATTCTCACTCACTTTGTCGACTTCTCCTAACATCGAATACAGTGTGGTTGTCTTTCCAGAGCCTGTTGGACCACTTACAAGTATAATGCCATACGGCATATCAATAGCATCTTTTACCATTTTGAAATTGGCATTTGATAATCCTATAGAATCAAGCGGACGCACTCCATGGAATGAGTCGAGTATACGAATTACCGCCTTCTCTCCATAATAACAAGGCAATGTCGAAACACGGAAGTCTATCTTACGTCCATCAAGCATCGAAGAGAACCGACCGTCTTGTGGTTTTCTTTTTTCATCAAGTCTTAGATTCGATAATATTTTAACACGTGCGATAAGAGGTTGTTGTGCTGTTTTTGGTAATTCAAGATTAACAGAGAGCACACCATCGACACGAAAACGTATTTGTACTTTTTCTCCTATTGGTTCTATATGTATATCGGATGCTCCTCCCTCGATTGCATTTTTAAGTACCGCAGCAACAATTTTAGTGATCGGTGCATCCTCTACAATATTGCCTCCTTGACTTATACCAAGATTCGCAACAATACGGTCGAGATCTTGTGTTTCTTCTTCTGGGAG
>JBDLSO010000016.1:0-12263 GCA_039799445.1 Candidatus Parcubacteria bacterium
TGGGTCCATATCCCAGAGTTCTACATGCTTCATCAGTTGCTCATATTTGTTGATACGTCTACCTCCAGAGAGCCACTCACGTCCACGGCAGATCAGGTCTACCCCCTCGTTGAATTGTGGATCAACTTCACTTGGAAATACATAAAATGGTTTTTGTCTTGTTGGATATCCGTAGACAAATACAAAGTCTGAACCCGTCTCATTTTTAATAATCTCGCATATATCTATCTCATCTTGAGTAGAGAGGTCTTTGTCTCCTCTGTTGTCACGTCCGTAGGTTTCGAATATTTTTTGATGTGCTTCTGTTAGTGAGAGTGTTGGTGTTTTCTCTAACATTGTCGGAAGTGTCGCCTCAAGAAGCTCTAGATCTTCACTATTTCTGCGTGCAACCTCAGAAAGAATAAAACGAATAGTTTCTTCTGCCATATCACGCACATCAGTCCAGCTGTCTATGAATCCCATCTCAGCATCAAGCGAAACGATTTCTGTGAGGTGACGAGTCGTTGCACTTGGTTCTGCACGGAACACTTTGTTGACAGAGAATACTCTCTCAAAGACTGACATTGCGATTTGTTTGTATAGTTGTGGTGATTGCGAAAGATATGCCTTTTTGTCGAAATAGTTCACCTCAAACACTTCAGATCCTCCTTCTGCAACCGCTGGTGTGATGCTTGGTGCTTGAAATTCAAAAAACTTCTGGGCTTTCATATACTCACGGAAAGAGTCAATCACTGTCTCGCTCACTCGCATGATTGCTTTGTTTTTTGGATGACGAAGTGAAAGCGATCTGTTGTCGAGCTCTGTCACAAGGTCGAGATTGTACCCAGTCAGTGACATGTCAAATGGAAGTGGGGCTGCTTCTGCAAGAACCTCGATAGAAAGTATTTCAAGCTCAATAGTACCGTTCTGTACTCCTTCTTTGATGTTTCTTTCCGGTCTTTTGTTTACTTGTGCATGTACTGCTACCACCCACTCAGAGCGAAGAAGCTGCGCCACAGCGAGGGCGGCTTCTTGGTTTGGTAGTACTACCGCTTGTACTTTGCCGGTCATGTCTCTGATGTCGAGAAATACCATTTTACCTTGGTCGCGTCGGACATCTATCCAGCCTTTTACTAATACTTCTTCTCCAATATGTTGTTCTAATTCATTTGTAAAAATTCTTTTCATATATACACTATATCAAATATATAATATATCTGCATTATTATAAAAAGGTCATGAACTTTGCTTCATAACCTTTTTACTTTTATTTCCCAAGTCCAGTTTGTGCCCTTACTTTTGTCATTGTTTCCTGCGCTTTGGCTCTAGCTTGCTCTGCACCCTTTGCGAGTATTGCTTCGACCTCACTTGGGTGAGCACGATAATACTCATACTTCTCTCTCATTGGTGCGGTGAAGTCTAGTATTGCAGCTAGTAGACTTTCCTTGGCTTCTTTGTAGCCATATCCCCCGTCTGTGAAGCGTGCTCGCAGTACTTTGTCCTCCTCAGGGGTTAAGAATAGTTTGTGTATCTGATATATATTATTTTCGTCTGGGTTCTTTGACTCTTCTGGACGCGCACTATCTGTGACAATACTCATCACTCTTTTTTTGATTTCCTCTGGCGTAGCAAATAGTGGTATGTGATTGTCATAACTTTTGCTCATCTTGCGGCCATCGATACCAGGGACTGTGGCAACTTCTTTTGGTGTAAAACTTTTTGGCATGGTGAACTGCTCTACTTTGTAAGCACGATTGTATTTACCTGCTATCTCTCGAGCAATTTCAAGATGTTGTTCTTGGTCTTTTCCTACTGGGACAACATCGGCATTGTACATAAGTATATCCGCCGCCATCAGGACTGGGTAAGTGAATAGCCCTGAATTGATTTTCTTTATTTCTGAAATATTTAAGTAATCATACATTTCATTAAACTCATTATCTGTATTTACAACTTCGAATTCTCCAGTTTTTATATCATATCTGGCTGTTTTACTTTTAAACGAGTGTGCCAACATCAGCATTGGCATCGGG
This sequence comes from Candidatus Parcubacteria bacterium, assembly GCA_039799445.1. Taxonomy (GTDB): domain Bacteria; phylum Patescibacteriota; class Minisyncoccia; order Phycocordibacterales; family UBA5272; genus JBDLSO01. The sequence goes on from JBDLSO010000016.1 coordinate 2,013, forward strand.
GTCACTGTGTTGAGTATCCAACTCAGTTCTGTATGCTCGGGTACATCAGACTGCTTGAAAAAAATTACCTTCTCAGAATCTAGTCCACACGCCAAATATACACATGCGGCATCAAATGTATTTGCAAGCCGCGCAGAGCTATCCATGAGACTAGTCATTGAATGATAGTCAGCGATGAATATATATGCATTATACTCTCCGCTATTGCCGAGTTCTATATTTTGCTTGATTGCACCAAAATAGTTCCCGATATGGAGTCTACCGCTTGATTGAACCCCTGAAACTAATACTTTTTTCTTCATTGATTTAGTATAGCCGAAAAAGTGATATAAAAAAAGCTCTTAATTCATTTAAGTATTAAGAGCTTATTGTAGTTCAAGTAATGATCAAGTAAACTGCGTAATGGTGAGTATCCTCGATCAATCAGATCAAGCCAAACTTCTTTAGGATGGAGAAAGGTTACTTCCCTTTCTTTTACCTGCCGACACCAGGTTACACTTTGTGCATCAAGATACACAATAAAAGCAACCCATGAATACAATACCCCTTTTCGAGATTCTCCAAACTCAGAATAAATATCTTTAAATTGTGACAAATTACTGATGAAGAGACCTGTCTCTTCATATAATCCTCTCTGAGCTGTCATTCGCTCAGATAAAAATGTATCTTCCATATCAGACTCATGGTCGTAGCTTGGTATATCATGCTTTCCCCTATCGTTCAGGAATAAAGCTCTCCCGTCTGGTAAAATAGCCAATACACACACGCGTGTAGTATATGGAATATTTACGGTCATTTTTCCCTCCTGCTGTCTCATACAACTATACTCATCTATACCATAAAAATCAAGTTACACTATCACCCCACCACCGAGTAGTATTTCACCGTCATATAGTACAAGTGATTGTCCACTACTAGCTGTTGCGTCGATTGTATCGAGTACTATTGTCGCTGTATCTGCTTGTATTTTTTCTATTTTACACGGAAGTTCGATACCATGGTAGCGAATGCGGGCGGTATATCTTCTATCACTATTTGGAATGTGTGTTATCCAGTTGGTCTGTTTCAAATTGAGTATGTGTTTTGTCTGTGAATAATAATCCTTGTTTTCGGATACTGTTATTGTATTGTACGTGATGTCTTTTGCGACAATATAGAGAGGTGCATCACTGGTGCCTTTGCTGTCAATTGTGAATCCATGCCTCTCACCTAAGGTAAAGAAAAATGCTCCATCGTGATGCCCGATACGTACGCCTTGTGTATCAAGTACATCACCTGGTTTACTCTGTATATATTCTTTCAGAAAATCTTTGATATCGAGTTTGCCGATGAAGCAAAGCCCTTGACTATCTTTTTTCATGGCAGTATAGAGTCCAGCTTCTTCGGCTATCTTTCTAACTTCTTTTTTGGTGAGATGTCCTATCGGAAACAAAATATGGGCAAGCTTATCTTGCGATAAAGTCCATAGGAAATAACCTTGGTCTTTTTCAATATCACCACTTGCAACAATTTGATATTGTTCTGTTTCTTTGTTCCAAATATTTTGCGTATAATGCCCTGTCGCCACATACTCTACTCCTTGCTCTCGAGCATAGTCTAGGAAAGCACCAAACTTGACATACTGATTGCAGCAGACATCTGGATTGGGGGTATTGCCTGCTTTATACTCGCGTATCATATAGTCTATCACCTCGCGTTTGTATTCTGCTTCAAGATCAAGCGTGATAAATGGAATATCTAGCTGTGCTGCGACACGCATCGCATCTAGCCTATCTTCTTTCCACGTGCATTCGATACCCTCTGGTTGCCACACTTTGATAAATACTCCTGTAACATCGTAACCTTGTTGTTGTAGCAGATATGCAGAAACAGACGAGTCCACTCCACCCGACATTCCAACATATACTTTTTTATTTTTGTGTAATGACTCCCCCATAATTCCTAATTGATTATTCATAATTCTATAACAAGGGTTACCCTTACAAGGGTAACCCTTGTTTTTGTTATTATGCTTGCATCATTTTTTTATATACTTCATAGAGTGCACGAGTATCTGCGAGTGCTGTATGGGCTTTGGTATTTTCTATCTTAAATAGCTCACACAATGCGCGCAATGAGAACTTTTGTGCTTGAGGTACGTCATATAGCCTCGCGAACGCCATCGAGATGGTATCTATTTTGTGAAAATGAAATGTATTCTCAATCCCATAGCGTTCGAAACTTTTAGCTACAAAAGCATGATCAAATGTAATATTGTGAGAAACCATATTGCACCCTGCAACTTTCTTGGCGATATGTTCCCAGGCATTCTTTGGGTCTATTGCAAAAATCCAGTCGTCTTCGTTGTATCCATTGATACGTAGTGCTTGCTCCTCGGCACGCTCAATAGCTGCTGGCTTTATTTTCATCTCAAATTCTTCAATGATTTCAAGCTGTGGCCCTCGGCCTGGTCTCTCTACTTGACGCGCTATAATACAGGCAAATTCTATCACTTCGTGCTGATCGGGGTTGAGTCCGGTTGTTTCAGTGTCTATAAATGCGAGGTTGTGCGTTTTCATACAGAGAAGTATAGCATGAACAGTGCTATTTTAAATACAGCGCTTTATTTCGCACATGCTCATCAAAAGTTTTGGCATAGTGAAATCTACCATCAGTGCCAGTAAGATAATAGAGGTATGAAGAAGGAATCGGACTCAGTGCTGCTTGCAGAGATACAAGCCCTGGACTTGAAATAGGTCCTGGTGGGAGTCCGCGATTCAAATATGTATTGTACTCTGATTCTATTGTAAGCTCACTAAAATACACCCTTGTAGCTTCACCTTTGATGTAGTTGATAGTCGCGTCTACTTGAAGCGGCATATTCTGTTTGAGACGATTGAGTAGTATACCTGCAATCATTTTTTTATCTTGTAGTGTTTTTCCTTCTTCTTCGAGTAGTGATGCCAATATAATCATTTGCTTTTTCTCTATTTCACTAAGCGAAAGTTCAGCCCATATGGGATCTACTTTTTCTGAAAATGTATTCCTCATCTTCTCTACAATATGCTCTTTGCTTATATCTTGATAAAAAAAGTATGTATCGGGGAACAAATAGCCTTCGTATTTTTGTGCATATTCTACAAAATCATCAGCACGTATTTGTGGGAATCTACTTTCTACTAGTGTAGCGACCTGTCGTACTGTTTTTCCCTCTGGAATAGTGAGCTTTATTTTTGTTTGATTGAAATCCCCTTCGACAAATCTATGAGCAAGAGCGCCGACACTCAGTGGCATATCAAAATAGTATTGTCCGGCAGGAATATCATGTTCCCTACCAGATAATTTAAGAAATATTTTGAATATTACTGGTGAGTTAATATATTGTTTGGCATATAACTCATCTATGAGCATGGTCACCGTTTGGTCTGTGCTCAATACAACAGTAGATGGAACTGGAAAACTTTTTGGTGGTTGCAAAGTGATATATAAGGCAACAAAAAGTAGTATCACTATAAGTACCGCACCTATGAGTGAGATTGGATATAGAATTGAGGTTTTTGTGTTCTCTACTGCTAGTTCTGTATTTTCTTGTAGTTGCGGTTTCTCTAACTCTTGCATATTAAATTGGAAGATTGGTTGGTGCTTCTGACTTGGTAGAAGTGATACGTTTGAACGTTGGTGTACCTGCGACTTTGCCTGGGAAGTGATACAGTGTGGCCAGCTCTTCAGTATTTAATACAAAACTACTTTTGCCGTGTTTCCATTCTTTAAAGTTAAGCCCGTGTCTCAAGAAATAATCAAATCTGTGTTCTAACTCATACATAAAACTGAATCCATCAAATTGATCATAGTATTCTCCATAAGTTCGTAATACATATTTTTTGAACATGTATTCTTTTTTGTGTATCAGTTTACTGCCTGCTGTGTTGTCTTGCCACGGGAAAGAAAACGATGTATCGTCTTGGGGCTTAAAGCCGTTGAGACTTGGACTTCCGAAAGGCTTGAGCATACCCATAAATGAAGGTATTTTTGCGCTATCAAATACTTCATTTGGAGCCAAATACATACCTCGTATAAATACCTCAAAACCATTTTTTGTAGCGCTACGCTCTATTGCTTTGATAATGTCTTTTTCTCCTTGTGTGAGCTTGGCTTCTGTAAAGAGTTTTGCTTCGTCTGCGTCTTTTGCATCTTTACGCATCATCATCTTTGCAACGGCATCTTTGGCTTCTTTTTTCCATTCTTTTTGTTTGTCAGCCCGTATCAATATCTGATACCACACTTCTTCTTGCCCTTTGAGTGATCCCATGAATTCAAGCATTGGAGTGATTGGATCAGTTTTGTATTCTTCTTTTGGATCTTTGTCTAGTCCGTAGTCAATATATGTCTTGATTGGATAATAGTCCTCTTTTGATAAGACGAAGTTTGAGCCCATGATGTTGATGTCTTTAGCATCATATCTGATTCGATTGGTATAATCTTCTACTTCCAATATTTCAATACCTGGGTATTGAGCATATATATATGATTCGATGATGTTTTTGAATTTTTTGGGAGTTCTGATAAAAAAATGTATATCACCACCGAACGACGCTATCTCGAGTGAAAACCAACTGAGCATATTGCCTTTGCGATATTTGTCCCACCATGTACTAATACCTCCGGGTTGTTGAAATGCTTCCAATACCGACTCCATAGCAATAGGAGATTTTGTTATTTCTCTGGGTAGTTTAATTTCCAGTGTAATCCAAGAGATGTTTTTGATAAACTCAGCGCGTTTGTATTTGAGCCATTGAGCAAAAGTCATCTGTGCAAAAAGATACAGAAGCCAGCCAAATAAAATTGTTTGTGCAATATAAAATAGCATATGTTATATGTAGTATATCATATTTAGTGCGGTACCTATTATACAAAAAGCCCCAGAAGGGGATTTTTGTATAATAGGTACTTTTATTTATTTGATTTTTGTTGCCATTTTTGAACTATGACAAGTAGAGGTGAGGCTACAAAGATTGATGAATATGTTCCAACGATCATTCCAGTGATGAGAACTAATGAGAAATTCTTTGTTGGTTCTGGACCAAAGAAAAATAGTGCACATAGTACAATCACAACAGTCAGTGAAGTGTTGATAGATCTTGTGAATGATTGTGACAGACTTTTCCCAACTATTTCAGTAAAATCTGCTGAAATTTTTAGTTTTAGGTTTTCACGTATTCTATCGAATATCACAATAGTATCAGAGACTGAAACACCGAGTATGGTGAGTAATGCCACAACAAAGAGAGTGTCTACCTCGGCACCAGCATAGTGCCCAAGTATTGCAAATAGTCCAAGAGGTATAATGATATCGTGAGCGAGTGTAGTGATAGCTATCATACCGTATTTCCAAGACGCAACAGGAAGTGATACATGACGGAATGAAAACGCGATAAAACAAATAATAGCTACAACTACTGCAATGATTGCAATGATTGCCTTTTGAGCCAACTCGCTTCCGATAGACGGACCGACTGAAGTGAATGATTTTTCTGTGTATTCTACTGTACCCCCAACTGAAAGAGCTTCTTTAAGTAGCGGTCTTTCTGATTCACCGATATCGCGTAGTTTAATCGTATATCCGCCTTCGCTTGGTTGTATCACAGAAGTACCCAACCCAGCTTGTGACAACGCTTGTGACAACACTGTACTCTCTGGTATATCGGCAGTATACACTACTTGTACTTGTGCTCCACCAGTAAAGTCAATACCTAATTTAAGCCCAAATACCACTACTGCCAGTAGCGATGCTGCGATGACAACTCCAGATATAGTAAGGAATATTGATTTGTGTTTGATTATGTTCATATATTTATTTTGTAAATCCACTACTAAATAAGAATCTCATCATTTTGGATTTTGACTTATGTACAATAGAAAGCAATATGATGCGTGTTACAACAATCGCAGAAATCATCGATACCAAGACGCCGAGCCCAAATGTAAGCGCAAACCCTTTAACAACTGATGTTCCAAACATAAACAGTATTACTGCTGTAATTAAACTCGAAATGTTTGAATCACGAATAGATGTCCACGCACGTGCAAACCCTGTCTGAGTTACATCAAACAAATTTTTACTTTTACGCATTTCTTCTTTCATGCGTTCAAATATAAGTACATTGGCATCTACTGCAAGACCTATTGAAATAATAAATCCTGCGATACCAGCAGCTGTGAGTGTAACTGGTATAAGTTTAAAGAGTGCAAGCATTACCGCAACATACATTCCCAAAGCGATAACAGCTACAAGTCCTGGTAGTCTATACCATATGATCAAAAATAGTGACACGCACAATAGCCCAATGAGTGCGGCTTGTACCCCAGCATCGACAGCTGCCGCACCAAGTGTTGGGCCAATTTGTTCTGTTCCAATCAGTGTAATAGGAACTGGAAGAGCTCCAGAATTAAGCCTGCCTACAAGTGTCTTGGCATCTTGTACCGTAAAGTTTCCTTGTATTACTGCATTCCCCCCACTGATAACACTGTTGACTACTGGACTTGAAATTGGTGCATTGTCTAGATAGATAGCAACTTGTTTGTTGAGATTTTCTTTTGTGATCTGTTCAAAGAGTCGAGCTCCCTCCTCATTGAATTGTATTGCTATCTCTGGTTGATTCTGAGCATTGAACACAACTTGAGACTTTTGCAGATATTGTCCAGTGAGTCCTGTTGAAACAAACTCGGGGTCTTCCAATACTTCGGCTGTCAATACAGCTTGTGTACCTGATTGCTGTGCTTCAAGAAATGCCCCGCGAGCGGCGAGTATTTTGGCTTTGGACTCTTCGTCTCGTACTGTTTTGAATTCAAGGGTTGGTGTCTCACCAATCATTGTAACAGCAGTATCTATATCTGTGATTCCTGGTAATTCAATCAATAATCTTTCTTCTCCTGTGAGACTACTTTTTTGTGTTTGTACCACTGGCTCGCCAACACCAAAGAGATTGACTCTACGCTCAATCACATCACGCAGTGCATTCATTGCTTCTGATTTGCTTCCTTGTATCTGAGATAGATCTGCTTTGTAGACAAGTCTACTACCGCCTGCTAGATCAAGTCCGAGACTAAAAGGATGAGTGTTTAAGAAACTACTTGCAGTACTGCTCGCAACTGGGAGCACACCACTTTCGCGCAGTTTTGGCTCACTTGCGTATATAAAGTAACCAATTGCTATACCAAGGATAATAATACTGAGAGCTATAATTCGTTGTTTCATAATGGGGCTATAATAGCACGCAAAGGGCTTGGAATCAAGGAGAGTATTTTGTATTAAATTAATTTTCACCCACTACTTCTCACAAACCCGGAATATTCTCCGCTTTATACTATTCTTTTATTTCATAAAGAATAAAGCGGAGAATTTCCTATACCTCGGGCTAGAGTCGCCCTGCGGTAATGTTTGTTCAAAGTGTGGGTTGGGTGTGGTTAAATACGGGATACAAATACAATTCCATATCAGCCTAAAGTCGCCTTCCGAGGAGCCTTTTGAGAGATATAGTTGGAAGAATGTTGGGTTCAGGAAGCAGAAAACGATATATAGTTTGCATAGGACACTTCTATGTATGGTTTACATAGGACTCACCTATGTAAAAATGTAGTATTTGTTCAAAGTGTGTTTTGGGATAAGTTGGGTACGGAATACAAATACAAAAATGAGCCGCGACTTACGTTGCGGCTCAAAGTACATACAAAAAATACGAAAAGAAATAGCCCTCCACCCAAGGATAGAGAGCTAAGGATTTTAGGGTCAGAGCAATAAGATCTAGTTGCTAAAAACCTGGCTGCCAGCAGTCGAAGCGTAGGCGGTGCCGAACAGAAAGCAGAACACGAACCACTTGCTGACGCCAGCGATCCAGCGGACGATAACGCAGTAAAGCTCGCCATTTCTGCCTATGACGGTAAAGATGTTTGCTTCGCCGTTGTTCAAAAGAACGCCGGCAATGCCACCCTCTTGGGCTTCAATCAATTCCTTGATTTGTCCCAAATCGGTGGCATTTTCGAGTGACAAAGCATGCTTTTTGGTACCTTTGGCACCGAAAAGTTGGGTCTCGCTTTTATTGAAGCTTAGAGTGCGACGCTTCAGCGCAGCGGTGCGGTGCGGTTTGCGGTTTGCAAAACCAACGCACCGCTCAAGGTCAATGTCGACCCAGAGACCGGGACGGTTTGTGAAGAACTCTGCCAACTCTCTTGATGATTCAATGAGTTGGACGTGAACCTTGCCTGAAAGGATTGCGCGAACGGAATCTTCGCCCCCGCATATTTTTACCAGAGCATTCAACTCACCCATTGAGAGGTCTTTTGCCGCAAACATTGGGGCTACTGAATCTTGAACTGACATAAAGTCTCCTTCGGGCTACATTGCCCTGTTGTCACCTACTTCCCCGTAGACACTGGACTGTGGTACTGTACCTCAGTAAATACATTATAACAATATATTACATAAAAGTCAAGGTTTGGTAGTTTCCTGTTTTCAGTTTTTGGTTTTCAGCATGTCTTTAATATTTTGGAAATATTTATAGAAGTGTTTGCATTCCCTACTCTCCCAAAATATATCTCTCAAAGGCTTCAGTTAGTAAATTCACTTTCATACACCGAAAGAAGGTTTTATCTTCTACTGTGATTTGAACCCAATTACTCCCCTCCCACACTTTGAACAAACACTACCGCAGGGCGATTCTAGCCCGAGGTAAAGGAAAAAGTCCCTCAGATACTATACGTCATGTATATATAGAATCTGAGGGACTTTATTCCGGGTTTGTGAGAAGTAGTGGGTAAAAAACTGTTTTTATAAAAAGATAGGATAATCTTTTCATCGAAAGTCTGGAGATTTCGATATAAATTGTACGCTTACAATTCAGAAGATATACTTGAAACAAAACCAAAAACTCAAAACTACCCTCTTTTGTTTACAAAACCCCTTATCTCTGCTATACTACTAATATTATTTAGATTTCCTTCTAAATGAATTTATTACAAGTACGTGCTTAGCTAACCCATATTGCGTCATTCTGACAAATACTATTTGTAGAATACGGTTTAGAAAAGTATACCTACCCTTCCGGCCTAGGTTTTTATTTTTTGAGAAAGCAGTATGTCCTTTGCACACACATATATATGACAACAGTAACAACACATAAAACATTGAAAGTAGAAGATTTGGTAGAAGGTCCAGTAGTGGCAATCAACAAATCATATGTCTACATCGACCTAGCGCCATTTGGTACTGGTCTTATCTTTGGTGCAGAATACATGAATGCGCGCGATGTGATTCGAAAGATAAATATCGGAGACTCAATCAAAGCCAAGGTGGTAGACCGCGAGAATGCCGATGGATACATTGAGCTTTCACTTAAAGAAGCAAAACAAGCACTCATTTGGAGTGAAGCTGAACTTGCTATCAAAAACAAAAATACAGTTGAACTTATCGTTAAGGATGCGAACAAAGGTGGACTTATCGTTGATTGGCAAGGTATCGCAGGTTTCCTACCCGCTTCACAACTTGGATCAGAGAATTATCCACGTGTAGAGGATGGTGACAAAGATAAGATTCTGAAAGAACTCAAAAAACTTATCGGGCGAAGACTTTCAGTGTGTATTATCTCTGCGAGTCCAAAAGAAGGAAAACTTATTTTCTCAGAAAAAACAACAGATCAAAAAGAAAAAACTGAAATAGTTGGCAAGTTTGTACTTGGAGATGAGGTAGAAGGTACAGTAACTGGTATAGTAGACTTCGGTGCCTTTGTTAAAATTGAAGAAAACCTAGAGGGGTTGGTACATATCTCTGAAATCGATTGGGGGCTTATCGAAGACCCTCGAAATCATCTTAAAGTTGGTGATGTTGTAAAGGCAAAAATTATTGAAATCAAAGATAACAAAATCTCACTTTCACTCAAAGCACTTCGCTCTAATCCTTGGAAAGAAGCTGCGAGTAAATACAAAAAAGGTGACGAAGTAGCGGGTGTGGTGATCAAATTCAACAAACACGGTGCGCTTGTCTCAGTAGAAGAAGGTGTAGCAGGACTAGTACATATTTCAGAATTTGGTACAGAGACAAAAATGCGCGAAGAATTATCACTTGGTAAAAAATACAACTTTGAAATTAGTTTCTTTGAACCAAAAGAAGAGCGTATGACACTTGTAGTGAAAAAGATAGCGCAGTAACATACGGACTATTACATAAAAAGCCTCAAATATCACTTGGGGCTTTTTTGTATGCAATACATTGATAAACAA
>JBDLSO010000017.1:0-11952 GCA_039799445.1 Candidatus Parcubacteria bacterium
ATACTTGTAATATGCAAAAGCATACTCACAAACTAAGGAAATATATTGTACTTTACTATGGTCTTTCATATGGTGCACTTATTGAAAAACCGAATGAATTATTACGCTTATTTGATGTTCCTCATACACCGCACGGCGACAAGCTGCGTATATACATATCTCGTAGATCTTTAAAACATTTTGTAGAGAGTCGCACATATCAATTAGGAAAAAATAGGACTAGTGAGCAAGTTCTTACCAAATTATATTTTGCTATTGAAAACGTAGAGGGTACTATTCTTATACCTGATATATATGAAAAAATTTCTGAAAATAAATATAGATATACTAAACATTTTTCGGGATCTTCTGCTTTACGTGTCATCGTAGAACAGATACCACAAACAAATAGACTAGAGATAGTATCAATACATTTTACGCGACATAGATAAAATATCAAAAAACCAGCCGAAGCTGGTTTTTTGATATAGCTCGGGGTGACGGCTGATACAATGTATCGTTCACCCATTAGTACATTTTGAGCAAATGTCCGCAGCAAGCCGATAAGATATTTTCTGTCGTCAAGCTATATGTGTAGTATAGAGCATACAATCCATTTGTCAAGCTCCCGTCCTGAACCCCCACCCTAACCGCACACTATTTCGCATCCTAACTGCACAAGTACTTTAGGGTACATTTGTATATATGTCATATAAACAAATAGGAAAAGAAGACTATGGGTGTATTTCGAGAATATTGAAGACTTAATCTCCCTAAGCCTTGCCTAGTATATAAGTACATTTGAAATAGCTTTTTGAATGAAAGGATAGCTAGGCAAGACCTAGCTAAAACTCGGAGAGCCCTGTGGGGTGAGTGTAGCTAGGCAAGACCTAGCTACATAGGCACAATACTGTATAGGTTTTGCCTTGTGATTGGCTATCCAAAATACTGAGTGCATGCATGTCTGTATTGATCTATAAATAATTTTTTAATATTGAATATATTGTGTTGCTCATATACGAGTAATATAGCTTTTTTATACTCCACTTCGTCGATACTTCTAAATGAGAGTATCGGGTACTCACTGGACAAAAGACATGCATTTGCAAGCATTCGCGATGTTCTTTTATTGCCATCTGCAAATGGCTGAATATATGCAACACATATAAGTGCTAGTATGGCTTTGGTAGGGATATTGTCGACTTCATTTATTGTTTTAAAAAATAAATGTATCTGATCTTGTATTTGGTATACATTGTCTTTTGGTCTGTAGTTTGTGCCAAGTATCCCGACTCCACCCCTCCGTAGTCCAGTTTCAACATCGAGTTGATGCACCAAGATTCTGTGTATTTCTTCTATACTGGTGCGATTTAGTATTTTAAAAGATTCAGACTGTTTTGCAATATATTCCAACGTCTCTTTGTGATTAAGAATCATGATGGCTTCCTTGTCTGAGTGTCCGTGTGCTTGCTCTCCTTCTTTTAACAGTCTTTCTGTGTCTAATAATGAGTATGTGTTTCCTTCTATCTGCGACGACTTCCAAGATAATTCTGTAGTAATTCTTTCAAATTCTTTTTTTCTTGTTGTAGGTGTCGCTGTTTTTATTTTGTCTCTCCAGATTTTTGTATACTCGTCTAATTCTTTTTTTTCTTCGTCAGTAAAAATTTTTTTTAACCTTTCAAAAAAAATACTATCTTCTGTCTCCTCTATGATTCTCTTGTCTTGTTCAACCTGAAAATACACTACGGAATCAATAGGGGCACTATAAAAGTTTTTACTTTTTATATACACAGTACTTGGTCCACTGCCTTTTTTCTCAACAAAACTCTTTTCTAGCAACGTTTTTATCTCACGAGAAAATGTTGTGCGTGAATATTCTTTCATGTCTCTGCTCGAAATAAAACCCTTGAGAGCAATGCTCGTGATGATTTCTAATTGTTTTTTGGTGTATGTTGCCATAATTGTTTCAAAAAGATGCTTTTATTGTAACATAGTGTAACAATTATTGCTATGTTTTGAGACTATTACTGTTGTGGGTAAGGAGAGATTCGGAGTAATTGTCAAACCAATCAAGCAAAGTTAGAGAGAGTAGCTAGGCCTTGCCTAGTATATAAGTACATTTGAAATAGCTTTTTGAATGAAAGGATAGCTAGGCAAGACCTAGCTAAAACTCGGAGAGCCCTGTGGGGTGAGTGTAGCTAGGCAAGGCCTAGCTATTTTTTGCTCATACTTCCCCATTGAGTATCACCTTGCTATACTGCTTAGTATTATGAATACTCAAAAAATACATTTTATTGGTATATGTGGAGCTGGCATGTCGGCAGTCGCCAAATTATGCCAAGACTCTGGTGCTATTGTGAGTGGCAGCGATGCGGGATTTTATCCACCTATCTCAACGTATTTAGAAAAAAACAATATCCCCTATGTGGCTGGATATGCTGCTAGCAATATACCTGTTGATGTAGACTATATAGTTATTGGTAAACACGCAGCTCTTGTGCCCGAAGAAAATAGTGAAGTGGCAGAAGCGTTTGCGAATCATACAAAGAAAATATGCTCTTTTCCTTTGATATTGCAGAAAATAACTACTGGTCGCAAGAATATGCTTTGCGTTGGGAGTTATGGCAAAAGCACAACGAGTGCACTCGCAGCGCATATACTCGAAGCAGCAGGAAAAGACCCTGGTTACTTTATCGGTGCGTCACCTGTGACCCCTAGCACCAATGCACATATCGGAACTTCGGAGTATTTTGTACTCGAAGGCGATGAGTATCCGTCGGCGAACTTTGACTTGACTTCAAAGTTCTTGCATCTGAATGCAGAAAGTGTCTTGCTCACCTCTCTTGAGCATGATCATATCAATATATTCAAAACACCCGATGACTATACAAAACCATTTTTTGAATTAATAGGGCAACTAGCACAGAAAAAAGAAAGTACCTTGGTGCTTTGTACAGATGACGCGAGTATACAAAATGAAATGATACACTTGCGTACTCTCTACCCTGCACTGATTTCATATGGGCTTGCGACTGGTGACTATCATGCGCAACATATTGTGTATGGACAAAAGAGTTCTTTTGAATTGGTACATCAGGGTACTGTTGTGGCACACATACAGACTACATTGCTTGGAGCACACAATATACAAAATATAATTGGTGTCTGTGCACTACTCTTGTCAAAGGGGTTGGTCAATGCACCTGAACTTGAATCTGGTATAGAATCTTTTGTTGGTATTACAAGACGTCTTGATCTCTTGACTGCTGGAAAAGATATACCCGTCTATGAGGGCTTTGGTTCATCATATGCCAAAGCGCGTGCGGCTATAAGTGCCCTCCTCCTCCATTACCCACACAAAAATCTAGTAATACTGTTTGAGCCACATACATTTAGTTGGCGTAATCGTGATGCACTTCTGTGGTATGATACTGCATTTACTGAAGCAAGATTGGTTTTTGTCTATCAACCACCGACTCACGGTGTGACAACTCATTTGCAGTTGAGCCAAGCAGAGATAATAGAGCGACTACATCATACAAATGAGAACCATAATAGTTCGCAAGAGATATGTGCAATACAAAACGGCAAAGATGATATACCTCTTATTGTAGCAAGTCTCCGAAAAGATGATATAGTTCTGATACTATCATCAGGAGATATGAATGGTATTATTGCAGAGCTGCCAAAAGCTCTCTCATAGTAATAGCAAAAAAGGGTGTAGCTTATTTCGCGACTGCTACAACTTCGCAATCCGAACTGCAATAAGCTGTATTGTCTGAGACTGCACAGCTATCACAAATAATGCAAAGCTCATGGCAGGTAGCACAGTTGAAATAGTCTTCGGATTTATTGGGACAACGCTTGCATACTCCTATTATTTCACGATCCTTGGTAAAATCCATTGTGAGTCTATCGTCGAACGTAAAAAGAGTTCCTTCAAAATATCCTTGTGGATATGCTTGTATATAGCCGTGTATTCCGTCTTCTAGTTGATAGACATTTTCTATACCACTATCTAGTAGCAAGGCTGACATTTTTTCGCAGCGTACCCCAGCAGTGCACACAGTCACTATTGGTCTTCCAGCAGCTTCTGCTTTTATATACTCTATCTTCTCTGGTAGCTCGCGGCTTGCTTCCATCCTCGGGTCAATACTTCCTTGGAATCGACCCGACTCTATTTCATAGCTATTGCGCATATCTACGATGACAAAGTTTTCATTTTTCTCAAACTTTTTATGTAATTGCTTGGCAGTAATATGCTCTGCTGTTTTTACTCGTGGATCAATGTGTTTTGGAAAATGAGTACCGACTATTTCTTCGCGGATTTTTATAGAGATACGTGGAAAAGTATCTCCACCGCTTGGGCTCTTTTTGATTTTCATATACTTAAAACGCTTATCACTTTGTATATGCTTGATATATATTTCTGTATTTTCTACTGTACCTTCAAGTGTGCCATTGATACCTTCCTCGGCTATTATCATACGACCGCGAAGTCCCAAGACTCCCCACACAGCACGCTCGCGCTCCATCAGTATTTCTGGAAATTCAATAGTTCTATATGTATAAAATATCAGAGTTTGATAAGTATTTTCTGTTTTCATAGTGCTGAGTATAGCAAAAAAAGAGCAATATATAAAGCAGGTACTGTCTATTTAAGAGTTTTGACTTGCTTTCAAACGAGCTTGTAGCCAAGCCAGATCTGTATCTCGCACCGCTATCAGGTTTTCATATCCACATACAGTTTGATAGTCTTTTTGAATTGGAAATAGCTGTATATCTTGATCTGTTTTATATACAGTAAATCCGCGCATACCTAGAAAAGATACAATATCTTTCAAAGTATATCCATATCTTTCAAAACTCCGTGGCGCGCTTTCAAAATAAATAACTTTTGTGTCTGTTAATTTCTTTTCTGCACCCATAAGTGCAAAAAGCTCATACCCTTCTACGTCTATTTTAAGTAATGTAATACTGGTGCATTCTTTTGGTACTATCTCATCTAAGGGTTTGAGTATGACTTGTATACTTCCTCTTGTATCAACATGATTGATATCACTCACATATTCATCTGTAAAAAAGATATGTTCAAACTCATTTGAAGCACCTATTTGCATTGCACTCACTTGGTTACATTTGTTGAGTTGTATATTTTTTTGAAGTTGTGAG
Source organism: Candidatus Parcubacteria bacterium (assembly GCA_039799445.1). Classification (GTDB taxonomy): domain Bacteria; phylum Patescibacteriota; class Minisyncoccia; order Phycocordibacterales; family UBA5272; genus JBDLSO01. Next base: position 5,152 of record JBDLSO010000017.1, read on the forward strand.
AAGGTTCTTGGGTGTGGTTCAAATGAATACACGTGTCCTCTTGTCCCGACTATATGTGCAGACAAAAGTGTACAGAGTCCGATATTGGCACCGACATCGACCACTGTATCACCTTCCCTCAAAAAGCGTCGATAAAAGAATTCATCGCTTCGTTCACGTGCTGGCTCCGACCAAAGCCAAAAAGCAAAAGGAGTAAAAAACGCTCGCATTTTGTATTCCCCGCGACGAAATGTACATAGATGCGATAGGTGTGCATAAAAAAGCCCAGCTTTCAAAAGAAATATAATATTTCTTTGTTTGAACGCTCTTGCTAATTTTCTTCTTTGGCTTTTTGTACTTTGAAACATGTATAGAGTATATAGGAAAAATACAAAATACCAACAACAAGTGTGAGCCTGCTTTTCGTTTTTGGATAGAATATGTGTAGGTGTCTTTTAATAGAAATATAAACAACCAACAAAAATTTATCATAGAATAGGGCTATATTCTACCTGTGTGTGGTAAAATATAACTATAAAATATGGGAACATTATCTCGGCATAAAAAAGAAAAAAAAGAAGCTGAAAAATTTTACAAATCGGTAAAAGAGCTACGTTGTCCGTATTTTTCAAACCCAGTTAATTTTACATCAGACGGATTCCATCACCTCCAATTTTCAAATGGAAGTGAGCGTACTAAAGATGAGCAACTTCTAAAATTTTCTCTACTCAAAGATGCGGTAGATATTATAAAAAAGTCTGGAACTATTCAAGAATATAGAAAACAATGGGGAGTAGTTTCCAGAAAAAAGAAAAATGGTGAACAACCAATGAAAGAAATAGAATATTTTGGGCTTACTGCTATCACAGGTACTACGACAAAGCGTAAGATTAAGGTGATATTACGTAAGATTGGAACAGGAAATGTTATTTTCTGGAGTGTTATGTTTGGAGATCGTAGAAACAAAGATACATACCACTTAGCTAATCCAGAGATAGACAATTCATAAAATGACAAAAAAAGACCATTTCTGGTCTTTTTTTGAATGCCTGCCTTCAGCTTACGACAAACGTTGGCTGAACGGGGCTTTCGCCCACAGGCACAATATAATAATAACATAGTATTTATGTTTTGCAAACTATGCTGTGGATAAACAAAATTTAACATCGTCTTATTTCGACAATCCTAAATTACTCAAACAGTAAGGCTACAATCACATAAAATGGACACTCACTCATCTTGGTCACCCTTATGGATTTTTATTTCGCACACAGTGCTCATAAAAACTCATTCACTCGAGCCTCGCTCGAGCCCGCCGCTTTCGACAAGTACTACGCTACGCTACGTCTTGTGTACCGAAAGCTTTTTTCAATTCCCAGTAGTCACTCTCAAAAACAAATCACCCGAGGCAACGCCTCGGGTTCATTGTTTTGGGGTGCCTACTGGGAATTGAACCCAGATCGAAGGTTCCACAAACCTCCGTGTTAACCATTACACCATAGGCACCATCGTCTCTTTGTCACGAGCACATACTATAACACAAAATAAAGCTTAAAACAAACTACTGCATCAACTGCTTAAATTCTTCAAGGCCATATGTATCGTGAGTGGTTTTGTCTTCTGGCACAAATAACGTATTTGCTAAAACAAGTAATTGTGTATCATCTTCTAGAACAGTATAGGTGTGCAAAATAAATGGCGGTATATGCACTGATTCACTTGCTGTTTGTATATATTCTCTTACTGCTCCTTGTGTGTCTTCAAAAACCCAGCGCACACTACCCCGTCCAACGGATACAATCTCTTGTCTTTCTTTGTGAAATTCATATCCACCAACTTTATCTTTTTGTAAATTATCAAGTACGTATAAACGAAGCCCTTTTATGTCATCTCGGCAGGACTCGCTATACACGAAAAAGTCTCTGCTGAGTTTTTGTGTATCTAGTCTTATTTTAACAGACAAATCTGCATCAGATTTTGTATGAAACGGACCACTAGTCTGAGCTATCTGTATATGAGAAATTGTGTTTTTCATAGTGTGTTATGTAGTGCTTTTTTTATTTTTCTTTTTATTTATTCGGGCAACAGCACGTAAATCTGGATCTTCGTCATCTTCATCCATAATTTCGGCTCCGATAATCTCTTCGACAATATCTTCTAATGTGACAACACCTTGATATGTACCGAATTCATCAAGGACTATAAAAAGATGCATTTTTGTCTTGATGAATTCATCGAGCACTGTATCGAGCGTATCTTCAAGTGATACAAAATGTACAGTGCTGTCGAGTGCGTCTTTGACTTTGATTGGCAAAGTGACTCCGAGTAGATCTTTGAGATACAGTATGCCGACAGATTGATTGCGATCATCTGTCTGCACAGGCAAGCGTGAATACCCAGCATTTTTGAGACGATTAATATAGTCACTATCTATCGTATCATCTATATGCACACTTTCTACTATGGTGCTCGGAGTGAGTACATCTCTTACTTTTTTGTGCGAGAATGAGAGCGAGCCACGTACAATACGTCTTTCATCGGTATCGACATCTCCCTCTTCGACACTATTTTCATCGGCAACTATTTCGAGTAAATCTCGTTTGGTGTATTTGGTATGTAGCTGATCTCCGAGTACAGCATCAACCAATGCAGCTATTGGTTTGGTGATAGGGTGTCCAATAAATATAAGTCCTCTCACGAAAGGAGCTACTTTACTCCCAAATGCCAGTGCGTGCCTCGTGAGAGCTGCTTGTGGTAGTAATTCTCCAAAGAAGAAAATGAGAGCTGTTGTCACAATACCTGCTATAACACCACTGAATCTATCAGCGAGTACTATCGCAAGTATTGAGTTAACAAATGTGTTTGCAAGGAGTAGTGTTACCAAAAGTTGTGTGCCTATTTCTCGCACATGCAGCACTGCAGTTGCATCCTTGTCACCTTGTTTGGATTTGATACGCAGCCCTGTCATATCGAGTGACAGAAGTCCAATAGTAAGTCCAGAGAAAAGCGCTGAGAGTGCCAGTAATAGAAAAATCAGTATTATTTCCATCTATATATAATAGCACAACTCGGTATATATTTTGACAATATATATAGCTACTGTGCTACAATTTATGCATATGAGAGCATTATACAACCGATTGCAACATCTATGTAAAAAGGCATTTTATGATGAAAGTTGTCTGCTATACGTACAAGTCAATAACTTTTTTTCAGTTGTGATAGTACTCTCTATACTATCTATTATTTTAGATTCAGTCTCTTTGCTTTCTCGCTTCCATTTGATATTTACAACTATCGAATACACCGCTGTTGCTTTTTTTACTATCGAGTATATTTGTCGAGTGATTGGAGCAGAAAAAAGACTCTCGTACATTTTTAGTTTTTATGGATTGATAGATCTGATTTCTATGGTGCCTACGTATTTTCATATCGCCAATTTCACAGTACTCAAATCAATCCGTGCCCTTCGAATACTACGGTTTATGCGTATTATGCGCTTGGCAAAAGTAGCTCGTTTTGAACATGTCGGTAAGTCTATACAAAATGTAGAGCATGCAATTATTAGGATGAATTTGCAAATATATTTCCTAACACTTTTAATTGTAGTTATTGTGCTCGGCAATTTGATATATATTTTTGAACACACCCACCCACATTTTCAAAACATACCCCTCTCAATGCTCTGGGTACTTGAATCAATACTTGGTGGCTCTATTTCAACTGTGGTACCCGAGACATATGGCGGTATCGGAGTTATGATGGTGGCACGTTTTATTGGATTTATCTTGCTTGGTTTTATGGTGCATATAGTTGGGAATATTGCAGCGCATATGCTACTAGGTGAAAAGATTGCGAGAGAGGAGGAGCAGGGGTAGGTTGATTGAGCGCACAAAATAATAGAAGACCGATAGCTACGCTATCGGTCTTCTATTATTTTGTGCGCGAGACTGGATTTGAACCAGCACACCCAGAACGGGCGCTACCACCTCAAGGTAGTGCGTCTACCAATTTCGCCACCCGCGCAGTGATTATTATCATAGCATAGAAACACATACTATAAAAGCGTCACCCTTGGTAACGCTTTTGATATCTACTCTGCTGTTTCTGTTGATACTTCTTCTGTAAGTTCTTCTGCTGTAGCACCTTTCACAATTCGTCCTTTGGTAACTACCTCTGATTTCATCTTGCGGCGGATTTCTTTGGCAGCTTTGTCACGTATATAGTATAGTTTTGAACGTCTCACATTTGCTTTCTTTGTGATTTCGATTGAGTCAATACTTGGAGAGTACAATGGGAAGATACGCTCAACCCCTACACCTGATGCAGTCTTGCGTACAGTGAAAGTTGCACCAGCTTCCGAGCCGTGTTTACGAGCAAGCACAATACCTTCAAATGCCTGCAAACGGAATTTGTCTTTTTCTTTAATTTTTTGTTGTACACGTACAGTGTCACCAGCCTTAAAGCCAATGTCTCTGCGCGAGTCCATGTCAACTGGAGAGAGTGCAATACCTGGAGTAATATCTATTTTCATAGTTACATATGATAGCATATCTAGCGTAGTTTTGCAAGAACTAGGTTAAAATCGGCAGGAAGAGGTGCTTTGACTACTATTTCTCCTGATTCATTTGTTTTGAAGGTGATTTGCGTCGCATGAAGCATGGTACGTGGCGCATCGAACTCTACCCCTTCTCTCTTTCTGACTGGACCATATAGTGGGTCTGCAAGTAGTGGGTGTCTGATTGCTTTGAAATGTGTACGTATTTGATGTGTTCGCCCAGTGAGGGGGTATACCTCTACGAGTGTCAATGGGCACTGCACCCCCTTCCACTGTGTATTGTATCGCTCTATAACCTTGTAGCGAGTTGTCGCATCCCGAAGCGCCCCCCGTGCATCTTTGTTGTGTGGGTCAGGCACAGTACGCACTCTAAAATCACTTTTACTGCGTGATATTGGTGCATTGATAATACCTGTATCTTGTTTTACATTGCCCATAACGAGTGCTGTGTATACCTTTTTTATTGTATGTTCTTTGAATTGCCTTTTGAGATAGAGAAATGCGGGTTGAGTCTTTGCAATTACTATTGCACCCGAGGTATCTCGGTCGAGGCGGTGTACAATCCCTGGTCGGTCTACTTTGGTCTCGCTTGGTTTTCCTTTTTCAAGTGTAAGAGGTTCACCAACCCCAACAACCTCTGGGTAGGTATCACGAACATAGTCTGCAAGTGTGTATTCGTCACTACGACCGTCGGGGTGTACCATAAGTCCGCTTGGTTTGTTCAGTACAACCACTTCATTGTTTTCAAACAATACTTCGAGTTTCATATAGACACAATACGCTAGTTAGAGCTATCTAGCAACTTTTTACTGCTTTGCATTTTGTTTTGTATTTTAAGTAGTGGCTCTCGTTCAGAAATATAAGAGCTTAAAACGATACAGCACTCAATTCTAAAAGAAAAAACCTCACACATTTGTACAATGCTTTTTTGAGGGCAATATCAAAATGTCAGCTGTAAGAGTCACCACCAAACGAACCTCTCACAGCAGAATATATACATTACATTTATTTGACTCTGTATTCATCTAGGCAATATGCAATATCTCACTCAACAAAATAATTTTGAGTTTGTACTTTACATATATACAGGCAATTATATATTAGGGTAAATTGTTATTACATATGCAATCAATTTAACAGCCAAACATAGTCTATATAAAAAGAATGGACGGCAACTTACGTTGCCGTCCACAAAAGTGAGCCCAAGGGTTAAAGATTTAAGAACCAAGGGGCCTTATAACTACTGACCGAGGCCCACCGTTCGTATTCGAGCGGCCACGATCGCGCCAACCGAAGTACAGACGACCGCCGAGCCAGTCCGCGCCGACGACCCCGTCGTCAAACCAGAGAGCGTCGAGACGCGTCCAACCAGATATGTCGAGGAACTTGCCCGTCTTCCACTTTGAGAAGAAGGTGGCGAGTATGTACTCGACCAGGTTGAGAATGCAAAGATTCTGCTTCTTGGCTTGGTTGTACGATACGCCAGGCAGGTCGCGCGCAGGTGAATCCTTATAAACGAATACGTATTCGCCGTTCGGACGAACCGAGGTGTCCCGCACTTCGTCCAAAGACTTGTAAAAATAGGGGTCTGAAAGTTTGAAATGCTTGCAACCCTGCTTCACGAGTTCGGATGCTGTCAAGATATTTGGATTGAACATGGCAATTTCGCCATCGGAGGCATCAAGGTTGGCGTCATCCAAGTCAACTTCAAGTCCGAAGACTTCAAAGAAGAAGCGAGTGAGGTCTTCCTTGTGAGTTGGGGCGGGCTGCATTGCCGCACCACTTACCCCAGCTTTGAGCTGGGCTTTGAGTGTGCGGTGCCACTCTTCGCCGTCAGGGCCAGCCAAGTTTTTTGCCATCTCGGTCAAGGCGTGTAAACGCCTAGCCGAAACTGCAAGAATTGCATTCATTGCGGTACGGAGCTTGCTGTCATTAGACATAGTTTTCCCCTTTCAAGGAACTGGGTGTTTGAAGAAATTCCAAACCTTTCCCAGCACACTACATACAATCTATTTCTATTACTCACATAGGCAAGACCTATGTACATAGGTCTTGCCTATGTGATCTGTATACACTGTGCTGGGAGTGTTTGATTTACCCAAATAGTACTTAATATATTATATCACATAATACGTACAAAAGTCAAGTGCTGCGTTATGGTTCAATACCTTGAGAACACTCTCACGTTCTACAATGTATATATGTATTCAATAGACAAACATCTACCAAGAGTAAGAAGAGATATAGCTCTGTATGCCAAGAAA
>JBDLSO010000018.1:0-11645 GCA_039799445.1 Candidatus Parcubacteria bacterium
GAGTAGGGGGGTACTATTCCGGCATTTCCTCAGTTGCTTCTGCGATATCAGCTTGTGCTGGCACAAAGTCCAGTCCTCCTTTTTCTAATATCTTTCGTATCTCTTTTTCAAGTTTATCACCAATTTTTTTGTTGGTACGCAGATACGTACGAGATGCATCATAGCCACGACCAAGTTTCTCTTCACCATATACATAGCTTGTTCCCGATTTTGTTATCAATTTGAATTTCTCACCGAGCGCCAGTAGCTCACCCTCTTTCGAGATACCTTCATTGTACATGATATCAAACTCAGTCGCCTTAAATGGTGCGGCTACTTTATTTTTCACCACCTTTACTTTTGTACGACTTCCCACCACATCTTCACCTTTTTTGATCTGTGCAGTTTTACGTATATCAAGACGTACCGAGGTATAGAATTTGAGAGCCTTTCCACCAGGAGTAGTCTCAGGGTTACCAAACATCACACCGATTTGCATACGAATCTGATTGATAAATATCACAACCGTTTTTGATTTGGCAGTAATAGCAGTCAACTTACGAAGCGCTTGCGACATCAGTCTTGCTTGTTTGCCGACATGATGCGCTCCCATATCTCCCTCTATTTCATCTCGTGGGGTGAGTGCTGCCACAGAGTCGACAACCAACACATCTATTTTGCCACTACGCACAAGCGATTCTGTGATTTCAAGCGCTTGTTCACCATTATCTGGTTGAGAGATAAGCAGCTCATTGATATTCACACCAAGTTTCTTTGCATACTCAGGATCCATTGCGTGCTCAGCGTCGATAAAGGCACAGATACCACCGAGCTTTTGTGCTTCCGCAATGATATGTAGCGTCAGTGTTGTTTTACCACTCGACTCTGGTCCAAATATCTCTACGATACGACCACGAGGCATACCACCAACACCGAGGGCAAAGTCCAGCCCAATAGAACCAGTTGGAACAATACCAATATCAACTTTCGGTGTATCGCCGAGCTTCATGATAGCCCCTTCACCAAATTTGGTTTGTATTTCACGAAGAGTACTCTCAAGCTCATTGCCATTTTCTTTTTTGACTGTCTTTTTCACCACTTTTTTTAATGCCATATATCTAAAATTAAATAACGATAATTAATCTATTCTTATACTACAAGTATATCACAGTATGAATACCTACTACCTATTCCACAACCGCAACCTGAATACTTTTTGTACTTTCTCTGCCATATGCATTCTTAGCCCATATATCTATAGTATCAAGTGGGGGAGTCAGTACCAGCAGTGCGACAAAGTCACCATTCTTGGCAAATGAAATATTCATACCATTTATAGTAGCTTCTTTTGCATGTGCGATAGTACCGCGTACCTCCACTACGCTCCGTACACTACTATACGCAAGTGGGGTATCAATGTGTATCGTCGGGCCACTTCGCAGACTAGACGAATTATAAAACGCGTAGCCAGCTATACAGAGCACGAGCAATATCGATATATAGAATGAAATTGATTTGAAGTACATACATTTTATGAAAGTGATTCATCTTCATCCATATCCCTCTGCTCTGTATGCGAAGCACCCGCGAGTACTTCGCGAGGTTTGGCACCGTCCCCAGGGCCTATCACACCTTGCTCTTCGAGCATATCCATCAGTCTCGCTGCACGCGAATACCCGACTTTCAGTCTCCGTTGTAGATACGAGGTACTCGCTTTTCGAGAAGAGATCACTATCTCACGAGCTTCTTCAAACAAATCATCATCTGTATCTCCTCCACCAACGCTCCCAAGGTCAGTACCAAAGAGTGCCTGCATACCTTTATCAGCCCCTTTGTTGTCATCCAGATTGATTTCATCAGGCACACTATCTCGATACGCATTTTTCAGATATTCAACAACACGTTTCACTTCTCCATCAGATACAAACGGAGACTGCACACGCTCTTGTTTAGGACTCTCACTTGAGGTAAAGAGTAGGTCACCTTGCCCGAGCAATTGCTCAGCACCAGCAGTGTCGATGATAGTACGTGAGTCGATTTGTGATGCAACTTTAAGTGCAATACGAGACGGTATATTTGCCTTGATAAGCCCAGTGATCACATTCACAGACGGTCGCTGTGTCGATAGTATCAGATGTATTCCCACCGCACGAGACTTCTGTGCCAGACGCACTATAGCCGACTCAAGCTCTTTCGGATAACTCATCATAATATCCGCAAGCTCATCGATGATGATCACAATATACGGCATACGACTAGGCACTTCATCATCTTCATTCTTGCGAGCTTTGAGTGCTTTTTGATATATATCTTTTTGATACGTTGCTATGTCACGCACACCATTCTCTTCGAGTACATCATAACGCCTCTCCATTTCATTCACAGCCCAGCCAAGTGTGCGTATCGTTACCTTTGGATTGGTGATAACAGGAGTATACAAGTGGGGGATATTGTTATAGAGAGTCAGCTCGACTTTCTTTGGATCCACCATGATGAATTTCAAATCCTCTGGTGAGTTACGAAATAGTAGTGAGTTGATGATAGTGTGTACCATAACAGACTTACCAGAACCAGTAGTACCTGCGATAAGCAAGTGCGGCATCTTGGCCAAGTTTGAAAAGAGTGCAGTACCCGATATACCTTTACCAAGTGCGACCAGTAGCGGCTTGTCTGCTACTTCCCAGCCAGGAGAAGAAAGGAGTGACGCCATTCCAACCATCGACTTACTTTCGTTCGGTATCTCGATACCCACAAGTGCTTTCCCAGGTATAGGAGCTTCGATACGGACACTTTCAGCACGCAGTGCATATGCCAGCTCCTGACGATGATTCGCGATACGAGAGAGCTTCACCCCTTGCGCAGGTTTAAGTGTATAGCGAGTAACGGACGGTCCGATAGACACTTCGTCCATCTCTACTTGTATACCAAAGTCTGCAAGTGTCCTTTTTATAATAGACATATTTGCTTTGGTATCACCGACACTTGCTTTGCCGCTGTCTCTTTGAAGTAGCGACAATGGTGGAGGGACGAAAGTAGAGAGTGTCGCTACTGTCTTTTTGTCGCTTTTCTTTTGGCTACTATTTGTCTCTGTATTGATAGATTCTTGTCTTTTTGAACTTCGTTCAATATACACTTCTTCCGCACGTTCTTGTTCAGAAACAGCTATTTTTTTCTCTTTTCTTTTCGGTGTTCCGAGCATTTGTGCGCGTATATCTGCTGCCTCCGTGTCCTCATCTATATACTCATCATCTGGGCTAGCTACAACAGCTTTTGTCTTTGAGTGCCACATATTTGTTATAAAAGACGGCAATCCAAACCTTGGTCGAGTACTATGAGACATCTTGTCTTTTATACTCATTATATCGGACACTGCTATTGTTTTTCCAAACAATGCCACTATGCTATATCCACCAAGTAGTACGAGGAATATAAGTCCAGGATAATACGAGAAAAGTGTCTGAAAGGGAACAGCGAGTATATTGCCCGCAAGGCCACCATATACTGTGCTTTGTAGCCCACTTTGCATATTAGGTACTGCCAGAAATACGAGCACAAACAGCATCCCCCAAAATAGTTTTGCGATATTGATTCGTGGGAGACGCGCTAGCAACATATACACCCCAACATACAGAAACAATGCAAAAGAGAGATACCCAACCACTCCAAATACATGCACAAAAAATGTCTGAATCAATGTACCCACATACCCTCCATTACCAAACAATTCAAACACTTGCAGTACTCCAATCAATACAAGCAGTGCTCCAATTCCTTTGAGCACGCTTGAACCTTGTATCTCGGGTATATACTCATCAAACGAAAGCGTCGCTTGCTTGCTTTTCGTAGTTGCACTAGTACTAGTACGTGCCGGTGCGACGAGTGTTTCGAAGAAGCCAGCAGATTGTTTTTTGTTTTGAACTTTTTTCTTTTTTGCCATAGATACTATTAAGTATATCACTAGTAAAAAGAAACTCACCGATTCACGAGAAAAATGTCCTTGACACAAAACCAAATAACAGTATAATGGACACACTCTCAAAGACATATACACTCACGTATAAAACAACAAAGTAGACCAATTGTATGAACAATCAACCAACCCACCAAGCAACAAATACAGACAAAATAGAGCAGCCACTACATGTGATAGATGAGCCAAAAGAATCGAGCAAAGAGACAGATGTCTTTTTGTTTATACAAAACAAAACAGAGAAACTCAGTGCCGCACTATACATGGTAACTTCATATATCGCAGACACAGAGCCAGTAAAGTCTCTATTGCGAGTTACAGCATTCAGTAGTGCCGGACACGCATCACATCTCGCTCTCAAACAACAGTCAAATCAATTTCACGAATTAGAAAAAGACATAGTACATATTTTGTCTCTCACAAAGCTCTCTCATTCTCTCGGGATAATGTCTCATATGAATGGAGAGATTCTGACAACAGAGTACAACAAGCTACTCGCATTACTACGCACTCAAAAAGGACACAGGCACTCACCAATGCTGACAACAGACACCGAACACGATACGCATCACTATGTGCATAGCCCACTTACAAAAGGACAACTCAAAGGACACACCTCAGATCAAACACAGACCACACCCAAAGCCGAAAGCACTTCAAAGGCGAGCAACAATCCTATTCAAGTAGCACATCCCTCAACAAAATCAATTCCAAGCAACACTACGCTCAGTTCTATCCAAAGTACTGTCACACCAGTGGCCAAACAAACAGTTCACACAACACCCAAAAAGGTGATACCAAGAGCATCAACAAAAGAGAGCAGAGAGCGTCGTAGCGGCAGACAAATCCAAGTACTTTCAGTTCTCTCAACCGACAGAGGACTCAGCATCAAAGAGATAACAGCTCGTATCAAAGGCTGCAGTGAAAAGACGATACAAAGAGAGCTAAACGAGCTCGCATCGCGAAACCAAGTAAAACGAACAGGGGAGAAAAGATGGAGTAAATATATCAAGCTCAATTAAGAGTTCGAGTATTAAATCATAGAAAGAGAAAATACGGGCGCGCCTCACGGCGCGCCCGTATTTACATTCCATATTCCATATTCCACTATCCTGCACCCAACCCGCGTTATCCACAACACCGAAGTGCCCCCTTTGCACTTTTTCCTTACTTCTTGTATACTGTATGCACATTCGACCTTAAGATGTGCTTGAGCGAAGAATGTATGCATACAATCTGTTCGTTTGCATAAGTACGATCATTGACAATAGAATATCGACCCGCGTACATATCGTATGCACAAACGTGCTCTATAAGCGTATCCACTATCTTGTGAATACGCAGTCAATGTTTCTTATCAAAGCAACCGAACGCAACTGTACTTTTCGAGAGTACATCCGTGCGCTTAGGTTTATCCGCGTAGTATTAGTTATTGTCGAAAACTAATTGTAATACTACGCAAGCAGGCGAGCTTCGCTCGCCTGCACAAACAAATTAATTCGTTTATGATTAAATCAACAAACAAAAGCGCAGCCGCTCTTCTCGGAGCTGTTGCTCTTGTCCTTGTTTCAACAACAATGGCATCAGCTGCAAACTGTTCTTATGTGTTCACAAAAACACTAAAGAGAGGTTCAACAGGTGCCGAGGTTATGAACCTACAAAAAGTTCTTAACCTAGACACTGCAACTCAAGTTGCAGCATCAGGTGCTGGTTCAGCAGGGAACGAAACTATGACTTTCGGTCCAGCGACATACGCTGCCGTAGTTAAATTCCAAGCCCTCAAATCAGTATCTCCAACATCAGGACTAGTAGGTCCACTTACTCGTGCAGAACTTAACAAAGTATGTACAGGTACAGGAACTACAACTGGTGGAACTACAACAGGTGGTACAACTGCCTCAGGTCCAGTATCAGTATCTAACGGCTCATCAGTAAGTGCTACACTTGTTGACGACTCAGTAGGCGCAGTACTTGGTTCATTCGTATTCTCAGGAAACGGAACTGTAACAGGTGTAGAACTACAAAGAACTGGTGTGTCTACAGACCAAACACTTCGTAACGTATACCTATACGACGGAGCAACTCGTCTCACAGACGCAGCATCAGTAATCACTGGTGGAGCTATCCGCTTCAACTCACCAAGTGGCATCTTCTCAGTAAATGGTTCAAAGACTATTACTGTACGTGCTGATATCGGTGACGGTTTTTCAAACACTGGTACTCCAGCTGGCTCAACTAATGGACAGCAAGTAGGAGTAAAAGTAAACTCAATCACTACTCTTGGAGGAACTACTTCAACAGTATCTGGTGTAATGACAAACAACCAAACTATTGCATCAGTAACTAATGTTGCTACAGTAGTACTTTCAGGTTCAGCGCAAGCTGCAACTGTAAACGCTGGTGTTATGAATCAAAACCTTTGGTCTCGTACAGCAGCTATTGGACAACGTGCAGTAAACCTTCGTGGTATTACTTTCAAATACGTAGGTTCAGCTCCTACTGACGCTGTTACTAACATCGGTCTATTTATAGACGGAGTAAAAGTTGGCTCAGGATCAGTAAACAGTAACAACCGTGTAGTATTTGATATGACTTCATCTCCACTTGTACTCAATACAGGTAATCGCCTTATCGAGCTACGTGGTGACGTTGTAAAAGGATCATTCCGTTCATTTGAATTCTCAGTTGAGAACCAAGCTGACTTTATGATCGAAGATTCATCACTTGCAGGTGTAATGGTTGGACCAACACTTCTAGCTGGTGGTATCGCTCAAAATGTACAAGGTGGTCTATACACAATTTCAGCAGGAACTCTGACTGTAAACCAAGACCCAGCATTCACTACTACAAAAGTAGTAGGAGGAACTGCAAACCAAACAATCTCTAAATTCAAACTCCAAGCTTATGGTGAGGACGTGAAAGTAGAAACTCTTGTAATCACTCCTGTGCTTACTGGAGCAACTCCAGCAGCAGCAGGTCTACAAAATGTATCACTCTTTGTGAATGATGCAGCTGTAGGTTCTTCACAAAACTGGTCAAATGGTGCGCTTACATTCAACCTAGGATCTTCACTTATCGTACCAGCAGGTACTTCAGTACTCCTTTCAGTGAAAGCTGACACCAAAACAACAGGTGGCGCTGATTACACAGCAGGTACTGTATCAGCTGATATTACTTCAGCCGGAACAGTTGCTCGTGGTCAATCATCACAAAACACTGTAACAGTAAATGGACAACCAGGACGTCTCCTTACAGTAGGATCTGCAACAGCAGTATTCTCAAAGACTGGTGGATTCGTTAACTCAATCGCATCTCCAAATACAGGAAATGTAAAAGTTGGTTCATTTACAGTAACAGCTGGTGATATCGAAGATATCGTGGTAACAAACCTCAAAGCTGATTTCACAGGAAGTTCTGCATCTCTTACAAATGTTTCTGCCCTCAAACTTGGAGGAACAGACTCATCTGTAATATACGGACAACCAACAACAACTGGTAACAACTTCTCAATGAATGTAACTGTTCCAAAAAATACATCTCGTACATTCGATGTGTATGCTGATATCGGTTCAGCAACACCAGGTAGCAATCTTATTGTAACTGGTACACTTACATACCGCGGAGCTATCAATGGTAACTCTACACCATCATCAGCTGTAACAGGTGCTACACTAACATTCAACACAGCAACAATTCCAAATGCGAACATTACAAGACTATCTACTTCACCAGTTTCACAACTAGTAGTAGGTGGTTCAAGTAACCAAGCACTCGTTACTTATAATGTGAAAGCTAACAGTGGTACAGCAACTATCCAAGAATTAACATTCTCAGTAAATGCTCTTGCAGACAATACAGACCGTATCGTTGCCATCACTGTAGGTGGAGTAACTAAACAAGTAACAGGAGCTACACTAAATGTAATCTCTGGTCTTAATATCGCTGTTCCAGAAGGAAACTCTGGAGTTGATGTACCAGTAACCGTAACATACGGTACAGTTCGTCAACCAAATGGTGGTGTATCAGCAGATACAACAGCATCAACTGGTATCACACTTACTGGCTTCAAAGCAATCTCTGGAAATACTCAAATTGAAAGTACAACTCTTGCAGTAGCTTCAAACCTAATGCAACTAGTATCTACAAAACCAGTAGTAACAGTTAATCAAACAACTGCTGCTTCAGGTCTTTCAATCGGTGAAAACAAGATTGGTGAAGTTACAGTACAAGCAGATGCAGCAGGAAACCTAAGTCTCACAAAACTAAACTTCGATCTATCACTTTCTGGTATCGCTACTGGAACAGTAACAGGTTGTAAACTAGTAGAAGGAACTTCTGGTTCAATCGCAGTATCTGGTTCATCTGTAGCAGCTTGTTCAACAAGTGCAGCAGACTTCACATTCTCTGGAACTGGTTATACAGTAGCCGCTGGTACTTCTAAGACTTTCTCAGTATACGCTACAATCGGCGGAACACTTGGAACTTCTGGACAATCAGCAATCTCTTCTAAACTAGAAGCTGGATCAACTGGATTTGCTTGGACTGACGTTAATGCAGCAAGTGCAGCATTAACAGGTGCAAATATCTTTAACTACCCAACTAACTCTTGGTCAGTGAAGAACTAACACCCGATAGCATATTCTAGCCAGTCTATATCCATAGAACCTAGATTCAAAAAACCCCGCTCACGCGGGGTTTTTTGTGTATACGGAAGTTGTGCATACACAAGCCACAAGCAAAAGGGAACCCCACCCAACTCCAACCACCCAACCACCCAACTACAACCACCCACCACCGATATCCCACAATCCAGCTAGGCAAGACCTAGCTGAATCTCAAGCAATACTTCGTGAAATACAATCCCAGCTAGGCAAGACCTAGCTATCCAGTATTCATAAAAAAGGAAACCCACCCCAACACCCTTTCAGCTAGGCAAGACTTAGCTAAATCACAAAGTGTAATCCGCATAAGCTATTCTACCCAGGCATTTCAGCTAGGCAAGACCTAGCTAAATCACAAAGTGTAATCTACATAAGCTATTCTACCCAGGCATTTCAGCTAGGCAAGACCTAGCTGAATCTCAAGCAAAACTTCGTGAAATACAATCCCAGCTAGGCAAGACCTAGCTATCCAGTATTCATAAAAAAGGAAACCTACCCCAACACCCTTTCAGCTAGGCAAGACCTAGCTGAATCTCAAGCAAAACTTCGTGAAATACAATCCCAGCTAGGCAAGACCTAGCTAAATCACAAAGTGTAATCTGCATAAGCTATTCTACCTAAGCATTTCAGCTAGGCAAGACCTTGTACATAGACAAGTTTACAGTTTACAGTTTACTGTAAACTGTAAACTGTAAGTTAAATATGCTATACTAAAAGAATGAAAAAAACTGTTAAAACCCAAGTAATAGAACTTTTTGCGCATAAGTCAGAATACACAATCAAAGAACTAACCAATGTACTAGAAGTTTCCAGACAAACAGTTCATAAGGTAATGGATGAACTAGTACATGAAAAGTTCGTGTTGAAAGTTGGGTCTGCACCAAAGGTTTTCTATGTATTAAACGTAGTAAATAAATCAGAAATACAAAATACTGATATTGTCCTGATAGATTCAGATCGTGAGTATATTGAGAATAATTTCATGCTCATAGGTCCTGATGGTAGTCGTACTGAAGGGGTCAAAGCTTTTATGCGTTGGTGTCAGAAAACAAAACAACTTCCTGAGAAAACAGCACATGAATATATAGCGACACTGAAAAGGTATAATTCAATCAAAGAAAGCGGTTTAATACATGGTAATAAGAAAATAAAAGATACATTTAGTACCGTATATCTAGACGATATTTACTATGCTGACTTCTACTCAATTGAAAGATTTGGAAAAACAAAGCTTGGTCAAATGCTTTTGTATGCAAAAAAGAGTCAAGATAAGAAAATGATAAAACAAATAGCCGAGTTGATAAAAACTAGAGTAGAAGAGTTGATACGTACAAAAGCCATCTCTGCTGTGGGATTTATACCTCCAACCGAGATACGATCAGTTCAATTTATGACGGAGATACAAAAAGATCTAAAACTACACTTGCCGGTTATAGAACTTATAAAAGCCAAAACTGAAGTAATTGTTCCTCAAAAAACAATATCTAAATTAGAAGATCGTATTATAAATGCAGATTCGACTATATTTGTAAGTGAGAATAGAGTATTTGACACAATACTTCTTATTGACGACGCAGTCGGTTCTGGGGCGACACTTAATCAAACAGCAAAAAAAATAAAACAATTGGGAATAGCAAAAAAAGTAATAGGATTCTCTATCACAGGTAGCGCCAATGGTTTTGATATTATAAACGAAGCATAACCTACCCTAGAGTATATAAATCTGCTATACTAGCCTCATGATCAGACACTTTCTCGTCTCAGTGATGCTCTACTTCTGTATTATAGCCACCTCGCTCCTTATTTTAGGTGTTGCAAAGCATTGGAGTGGTGGAACAGACGTCACAACTACAGGACGCGATGTCGCCGCTTGCAAAGCATTCAAATTTGATTCTTGCGAATAAATGTGATATAGTATACAAGTAAGCCGTTGAAAGTAGGAGCACAAGATAATTATTCGAATGCTTAATATCCTACCGAGGTCGATCTCATACAGATACTATACAAACAGTATCGTGATATCGGTTTATACGGCGGTGCGCACAAGCGCTTCCGCCGATTTGTAGTTTTATACAGAGGGTTGTACACAGTATAGTACATACTGACAGACAACTTTCGAAATCATATGGCAATTAACAAACAAAAAAAAGCAGAGCTCATTGTAGAAATGAATGAAATGGTTAAAGGTGCGGCGACAATGGTATTCGTATCATTCAAAGGACTTCCCGTAAATCGAACAGTTAGTATGCGCAAGAAATTGCACAATGAAAATGTCGGTTACCGAGTTACCAAGAAAACTCTACTCAAACGTGCGTGTGCTGAGCAAAACATTAAAGGAGACTTTCCAGAATCCTTTTCTGAACTTGCTGTTGTATATGGTACAGATCAACTCGCTCCTGCGTCTCTAGTGTATGAATTTACAAAAGAGTACAAAGGCAAGCTAGACATTATTGGAGGTGTGTTTGATGGCAAGTTTGTTACTAAAGTAGAAATGCTTGAAATAGCAACTATACCACCACGAGAAGTACTCCTATCAAAGATTGCATTTCTCTTACAATCTCCAATGCAACGTCTTGCTATCGCAGTAAACGAAGTATCAAAAACAAAATAATTAACAGTAATATAAAAATAGCATCATGTTTCAATCAATGTGACGTGATGTGATTTACGAAAAATAATATGGCAAAATTTGACGCATTTCTAGCTGACCTCGATGGGGCAACAGTTCTAGAACTAAACGAGCTTGTAAAAGCTATTGAAGAAAAATTCGGTGTATCAGCTGCTGCTGTTGCCGCAGCAGGTCCTGCTGTAGGTGGTGAAGCTGCTGAAGAAAAAACTGCATTTACAGTACACCTTGCATCTGCTGGTGAATCAAAAATCGCAGTAATGAAAGTTATCAAAGAAGCTCTTGGACTAGGTCTTAAAGAAGTAAAAGACATGGTAGATGCTGCTCCTGTTGATGTAAAAGCTGGCGTAGCAAAAGCAGAAGCAGAAGAACTCAAAAAAGCTCTCACTGAAGCTGGTGCTATGGTGGA